>NZ_JAUMSQ010000082.1:0-13903 GCF_030519285.1 Mycolicibacterium arseniciresistens | reverse complement strand
GCGGTCGTCGGGGCCCGGCAGGGCGCGCGGCGCGCAACCCGCGGGCAACGAGCAGGGTGCGCCGGGACCCGCCATTCCTCGGGACATCGAAGCCAAACAGCTCAATCCCGAAGTCCGACGCGAACTCACGACACTGGACAAGGCCACCGCCGACTTCGTCGCCCGCCACCTGGTGGCCGCAGGCACATTGCTCGACGAGGACCCCGAGGCCGCGCTGGAACATGCGCGGGCGGCCCGTGCGCGTTCGAGCCGGCTCGCGGCAGTGCGCGAGGCCGTCGGAATCGCGGCATATCACTGCGGCGATTGGAATCAGGCGCTGGCCGAATTGCGCGCGGCGCGCCGGATGGGCAGCAAGTCGCCGCTCCTGGCACTGATCGCCGACTGCGAACGCGGCATCGGCCGGCCGGAGCGAGCGATCGAGCTGGCGCGTAGCCCGGAAGCCGAGCAGCTCACCGGCGACGATGCCGACGAACTGCGCATCGTCGTCGCCGGCGCCCGGACCGACCTCGGTCAGGTCGAGCAGGCGCTGGCGATCCTGTCCTCACCTCCACTCGACCGGACCAGGACCGGGCAGACCGCGGCTCGGCTGTTCTATGTCTACGCAGAGACGCTGCTCGCGCTGGAGCGCCGCGACGAGGCGCTGCAGTGGTTCATCAACGCCGCCGCCGCCGACCTCGAGGGCGCCACCGACGCCGAAGACCGCATCACCGAGCTGAGCTGAGACGGTCGTGACAAGCATTGCTGCGCAACATGACTGCCTGCTGCTCGACCTCGACGGCACCGTCTTCCGTGGACACGAGCCGACCACCGGGGCCGTCGACACCCTCGCGGCGATCGAGGCGAGAGTCCTCTACGTCACCAACAATGCCTCCCGCGCACCCGGTGACGTCGCCGCGCACCTGACCGAACTCGGATTCCGTGCCACCGCCGACGACGTCGTCACCAGCGCGCAGAGCGCCGCCAGACTGTTGGCCGACCAGCTGCCGCCCGAGGCCAAGGTGCTGATCGTCGGGACCGAGGCGCTGGCCGACGAGGTTGCCGGCCGCGGACTGCGGCCGGTCCGCCGGGCGGACGACGAGCCGGTCGCCGTCGTGCAGGGCCACAATCCGCAGACCGGTTGGTCCGACCTCGCCGAAGCGGCCCTGGCCATCCGGGCCGGCGCCCTGTGGGTGGCCGCGAACGTCGATCTCACCCTGCCGTCCGAGCGCGGCCTGCTGCCCGGCAACGGATCGATGGTGGCGGCGCTGCGGGCTGCGACCGCACGGGAGCCGCAGGTGGCAGGCAAGCCGCAGCCCACCCTGTTCTCCGACGCGCTCAGCCGGGGGAGCTACGCCACTCCGCTCACCGTGGGGGACCGCCTCGACACCGACATCGCCGGCGCCAACGCCGCGAAGCTGCCCAGCCTTCTCGTGCTCAGCGGTGTCAGCACCGCCGACGACACGCTGCGCGCCCCTGCCGACCTGCGTCCCGGCTTCATCGGCGCCGACCTGCGCTCGCTCGACCGGCCCGCGGAAGAGCTGAGGGTGGGACCACACCCGGGGTGGCGGGTCGACGTCGACACCACGGCGGTCACCGTCAGCGCCACGGGTCAGGATCACGGCGACGATCTGTCGGTGCTGCGCGCACTGGCCGACGCGGTGTGGTCGGCGGGTATCGCGGGGGATTCGCTGACCGTCGACGCCGGTGACGACACCGCCCGGGAGGCGCTGCAGCACCTGTCGCTGCTGTGATGCCCGATCGACTAGCGTGAACGTCGACATGATTACCGACCCCGATCAGATCCGCTCCGAGATCGCGGCTCGGCTCGCCGAGTTGCCCGACGTCGGCCCCGATGCGGCCGAACTCGCCGATGCGGAGATCGAGGCGATCGCCGCGCAACTGGAGCAGGCCCACGATCTGCTGGTGCACGCGCTCGAGGCGGTGGACCGGGGTCCCGCGGCCGCTTCGGGCTCCGAGAGGTGAGCGCACGTGGCGCGGCGCGCTCGTGTTGACGCGGAACTGGTGCGGCGCGGATTGGC
Source organism: Mycolicibacterium arseniciresistens (assembly GCF_030519285.1). NCBI lineage: Bacteria > Bacillati > Actinomycetota > Actinomycetes > Mycobacteriales > Mycobacteriaceae > Mycobacterium > Mycolicibacterium arseniciresistens. The sequence continues at coordinate 11,885 of NZ_JAUMSQ010000082.1, read as the reverse complement.
GCGGTCGCGCCAACAGGCGGCCGAACTGATCGGCGCCGGCCTCGTGTCCATCGACGGCATGCCTGCGGCGAAGGCGGCGACGGCGATCGCCGTGGACGCCAACCTCACCGTGACCGCCGCCGAGCGGACCTGGGTTTCGCGCGGCGCGCACAAGCTCATCGGCGCCCTGTCTGCCTTCGGAATCTCGGCAGACGGCAGGCGCTGCCTGGATGCCGGCGCGTCGACCGGCGGCTTCACCGAGGTGCTGCTCGACCGGGGTGCCCGCGAGGTGGTCGCCGTGGACGTCGGGTACGGACAGCTGGCCTGGTCGTTGCGGTCCGACGAGCGGGTGACCGTGCTGGAGCGGACCAACGTGCGCGAGATCACCGCCGAGACGATCGGTGGTCCGGTCGACCTCGTGGTGGCCGACCTGTCGTTCATCTCGCTGGGCACCGTGCTGCCTGCGCTGACCGCCTGCGCGTCACCCGACGCCGATATCGTTCCCATGGTGAAGCCGCAATTCGAGGTCGGCAAGGGCCGGGTCGGACCCGGCGGGGTGGTGTCCGAACCGGGCCTGCGGGCCGAGGCGGTGCTGCAGGTCGCGCACCGCGCCGCCGAACTCGGCTGGCACGCCGCCGGGGTCACCGCGAGCCCGCTGCCGGGCCCGTCGGGAAACGTGGAGTACTTCCTCTGGCTACGCAGCGGCGCGGACGGCGCGTTGTCCGAAGGCGACCTCGAGCACGCGGTGACGCGTGCCGTGACGGAAGGGCCGCAATGACGGTCGAACGAACCATGCTGATGGTGGTGCACACCGGGCGTCCGGAAGCCATCGACGTCGTCCGCCGGGTGCAGAAGGTGTTGAGCAACAACGGCATCAGCCTCCGGGTACTGGCCGCGGAGGCCGTCGACAAGGCCCCGCTGCATCTGGCGCCCGAGGAGATGGGCGCCCTCGGTACGGGTTTCGAGGTGGTCGATGCGGAGGAGCGGGCCGCCGAGGGCTGCGAGCTGGTGCTCGGCCTCGGTGGTGACGGCACGTTCCTGCGCGCCGCCGAACTCGCCCGCAACGTCGAGATCCCGGTGCTCGGCGTCAATCTGGGCCGCATCGGCTTCCTCGCCGAGGCCGAGCTCGACGCGCTCGACAGCGTCCTCGACCACGTCATCAACCGCAACTACCGCATCGAGGAGCGGATGACGCTCGACGTGGTGGTCCGCGCGGCGGGAGAGATCCTGCACAGGGGATGGGCGCTCAACGAGGCGAGCCTCGAGAAGGGCCCGCGCCTCGGCGTGCTCGGCGCCGTGCTGGAGGTCGACGGCAGGCCGGTGTCGGCGTTCGGCTGCGACGGCGTGCTGGTGGCGACCCCGACCGGATCCACCGCCTACGCCTTCTCCGCCGGCGGTCCGGTGCTGTGGCCGGATCTCGAGGCGATCCTGGTGGTGCCGAACAATGCGCACGCGCTGTTCGCCCGGCCGATGGTCACCAGCCCGGACGCGGCGATCGCCATCGAGATCGAGGGCGACGGACACGACGCGACGGTGTTCTGCGACGGCCGTCGCGAGATGAAGTTGCCTGCCGGCGGCCGGCTGGAGGTCACCCGATGCGGTACGCCGCTGAAATGGGTGCGCCTGGACAGTGCGCCGTTCACCGACCGGCTGGTGCGCAAGTTCCGGCTGCCCGTGACCGGCTGGCGGGGGCAGTAGTCACCGGTGCTGGCTGAAATTCGAATCGAGTCGCTGGGCGCCATCAGCGCCGCCACCGCCGAGTTCGACCGGGGGCTGACCGTGCTCACCGGCGAGACCGGCGCGGGCAAGACGATGGTGGTCACCGGTCTGCACCTGCTCGGCGGCGCCCGTGCCGACGCCTCGAGGGTGCGGACGGGGGCGGGTCGGGCCGTGGTCGAAGGCCGGTTCACCACGACCGATCTCGGCGACGGGACGGCAGGCCGCATCGACGGGATCCTGGACTCCTGCGGCGCCGAGCGCGACGACGACGGCAGCGTCATCGCGGCGCGTTCGGTCAGCCGCGACGGTCCGTCCCGCGCCTATCTCGGCGGCCGCAGTGTGCCTGCGAAGTCGCTGAGCACCTTCACCACCGAGTTGCTAACCCTGCACGGCCAGAACGACCAGCTGCGGCTGATGCGGCCCGACGAGCAGCGGGCGGCGCTCGATCGGTTCGCCGGCGTGGACAAGCCGCTGCTGAGGTACCGCGCGGCGCGTGAGGCGTGGTTGACCGCCCGCCGCGATCTGGCGGACCGCCGCGAGCGTGCGCGTGAGCTCACCCTGGAGGCCGACCGGCTGAAGTTCGGCCTCGACGAGATCGACGCCGTCGCCCCGCAGCCCGGCGAGGACGAGACGCTCGTCGAGGACATCCGGCGGCTGTCGGAGCTCGATGCGCTGCGTGAAGCGGCGCGTACCGCGCGCACCGCGCTCGCCGGTGCGTTCGACGAGCTCGCCGCGCCGGGGGATTTGTCGGCGGTAGACGGTCTGGGTCACGCCCGGGCTGCCCTGGAGGGCACCGACGACACCGCGCTGCGTGCCCTCGGCGCCCGGGTGGCCGAGACGCTCGCGGTGGTCAATGACGTGGCAGGCGAGCTCGGCGACTTCCTGGCTGAACTGCCCAGCGATGCCAGCACCCTGGAAGCCAAGCTCGCACGACAGGCTGAGCTGCGAACGCTGACCCGCAAGTACGCCGCCGACATCGACGGAGTACTGGCATGGGCGCACGAATCGCGGGAGCGGCTCGATCAGCTCGACGTGTCGGAGGAGGCGCTCGCCGGCCTCGACGAACGGGTGCGTGAACTGCAGGCCCACGTCGTCGCGGCGGCGACGGAACTGACCAGGGTTCGCACCAAGGCGGCGAAGGGCCTTGCGAAGGCCGTCACCGCGGAGCTGTCCGGGCTGGCGATGGCCGGCGCCGACTTCACCCTGACGGTGGCGCCACTGCCGGCCCGGGCCGACGACTCGGCACCGCTGACGCTGGCCGACGGCACGGAGGCACATGCCGGGCACGACGGTGTCGACGCCGTCGAGTTCGGGTTCGCCGCTCACCGTGGCACCGACGTCCTGCCGCTGTCCAAGAGTGCGTCGGGCGGCGAGCTGTCGCGGGTGATGCTGGCGCTCGAAGTCGTCCTCGCCGCGTCCGATGCCGGCACCACGATGGTCTTCGACGAGGTCGATGCCGGAGTCGGCGGCCGGGCAGCCGTCCAGATCGGGCGTCGGCTGGCCCGGTTGGCGCGCAGCCACCAGGTCATCGTGGTCACCCACCTGCCGCAGGTCGCCGCGTACGCCGACGCGCACCTGGTGGTCGACAGCGGCGGCCGCGGCAACGCCAGCCGGGTGCGGCGCATCGACGACGACGACCGGGTGGCCGAGCTGGCGCGGATGCTGGCCGGGCTGGGCGAATCCGACAGTGGCCGGGCGCACGCACGTGAGCTTCTCGACGCCGCACAGCAGGAGCGCACCGACGCCCCGTGATGTGACAGCTGTGACAGAAGCACACTTCTGAGGCAGGTGTTACGGCGCGCCTCCACCTCTACTTGAGGGTTGGCCGACAGAATCGGCCGCATGAAGATGTCAGCGCTGCTAACCCGAAATGCCGGCACGCGCCCGGGCCTCACCGGAACCGCACGAGTCGACCGCGACATCGACCGGCTCCTGCGGCGTGTGGGACCCGGCGACATCGTCGTGCTCGACGCGCTCGACCTGGACCGCATCACCGCCGACGCGCTCGTCGAGGCGAACGTCGCAGCCGTGGTCAACGCGTCGCCGTCGATCTCCGGCCGCTACCCCAATCTGGGGCCCGAGGTGCTCGTCGCCAACGGCGTGCTGCTGATCGACGAGACCGGGCCGGACGTCTTCAAGAAGGTCAAGGACGGCGCCCGGGTGCGCCTGCACAACGGCGGCGTGTACGCCGGTGACCGTCGCCTGGCGCTGGGCACCGAGCGCACCGACCAGGAGATCAACGAGCTGATGCACGAGGCCAAGAGCGGCCTCGTCGCGCATCTGGAAGCCTTCGCCGGCAACACGATCGAGTTCATCCGCTCGGAGAGCCCGCTGCTCATCGACGGCATCGGCATCCCCGACATCGACGTCGACATCAACCGCCGCCACGTGGTGATCGTCGCCGAGGAACCCGACGCGGCCGAGGACCTCAAGGCGCTCAAGCCGTTCCTGAAGGAGTACCAGCCGGTGCTCGTCGGCGTCGGCACGGGCGCCGACGTGCTGCGCAAGGCGGGTTACCGGCCGGCACTGATCGTCGGCGACCCCGACCGGATCAGCGCCGAGACGCTGCGCGGCGGAGCGCAGGTGATCCTGCCCGCCGACGCCGACGGCCACGCCGCCGGGCTGGAGCGGATCCAGGACCTCGGCGTCGGCGCGATGACGTTCCCCGCGGCGGGATCGGCGGCCGATCTGGCGCTGCTGCTGAGCCACCACCACGGCGCGTCGCTGATCGTCACGGTCGGCCACTCCGCGAGCATCGAGGAGTTCTTCGACCGCTCACGACAGCACAGCAATCCCTCGACGTTCCTGACCCGCCTCAAGGTCGGCGAGAAGCTCGTCGACGCCAAGGCCGTCGCCACGCTGTATCGCAGCAGGGTCTCCGGCGGCGCCATCGCGCTGCTGATCATGGCGATGCTGGTCGCGGTGATCGCGGCACTGTGGGTGTCGCGGGCCGACGCCGCCGTCATCGACTGGGTCGTGGAGTACTGGAACCAGTTCACGCTGTGGATCCAGGGTCTGGTCACCTGAGGGGTATCGATGATCTCGCTTCGCGCGCATGCGATTTCACTGGCCGCCGTGTTCCTGGCGCTGGCGATCGGGGTCGCGCTCGGATCCGGCCTGTTGTCGAGCACGGTGCTGTCCGGGCTCCGCGACGACAAACAGGATCTACAGCATCAGATCGACACGCTGACCGGCGAGAAGAACGCGCTGAACGAGAAGCTCAGCGCCGCTGCTGAATTCGACGCCCAGATGTCGCAGCGGATCCTGCGGGACGCGCTTGGCGGCAAGTCGGTGGTGCTGTTCCGCACACCGGACGCCGCCGACGACGACGTCGAGGCGCTGTCGCGGCTGATCGGCCGGGGCGGCGGCACCGTCACCGGCACCGTGTCGTTGACCCCGGAGTTCGTCGAGGCCAACTCCGCGGAGAAGTTGCTGTCGGTGGTGAACTCGCCGATCGTGCCCGCCGGTACCCAGCTCAAGACGACGTCGGTGGATCAGGGCTCCCAGGCCGGGGATCTGCTCGGCATCGCTCTGCTCACGACCGGCAAGCCCGATGCGCCCGCAGTCGATGACATGTCCCGTGACACGGTGCTGGCGGCGCTTCGCGACACGGGCTTCCTCACCTACGGTGACCAGCGCATCGGCGCCGCCAACGCGGCGGTGGTCGTCACCGGGGCGGGGATGGCCGACGATGCGGGCAACCGGGGCGCCACCGTCGCGAGATTCGCCGCGGGCCTCGCGCAACACGGGTCGGGGACTGTTCTGGTCGGCCGGGACGGGTCGGCGTCGGGCACCGGATCGGTGGCGGTGACCAGGAGTGACGCCGCGCTGTCCGCGGCGGTGAGCACGGTCGACGACGTCGACGCGGAGTCCGGGCGGCTCACCGCGGTGCTGGCCGTGCAGGATCTCGTCAGCGGTGGGCGGCCCGGGCAGTACGGCATCGGGCAGGGCGCCACCTCGGTCACCGTTCCCCAGTAGGCGACCCAGTCGGTCGCAGCTACGGCGCGTCAGTGACGTCATGTCGGACTCGCTGTTAGGGTGGGGTTCCGTGGGTCGGCAGGCCCCAGCAGTCCTTGCATCGTCCTGCGCCGGTCATCACGGAGGTCGCTCTTGCCATCGTTACGCAAGCACCCGCAAACGGCGACCAAGCATCTCTTCGTCACCGGCGGCGTGGTGTCCTCGCTCGGCAAGGGGCTGACGGCCTCCAGCCTGGGTCAGCTGCTCACCGCCCGCGGGCTGCAGGTGACGATGCAGAAGCTCGACCCGTACCTGAACGTGGATCCCGGCACCATGAACCCGTTCCAGCACGGTGAGGTGTTCGTCACCGAGGACGGCGCCGAGACCGACCTCGACGTCGGGCACTATGAACGGTTCCTGGACCGGAACCTGTCCGGCTCGGCGAATGTGACCACCGGTCAGGTGTATTCGACCGTGATCGCCAAGGAGCGGCGCGGCGAGTATCTCGGCGACACCGTGCAGGTGATCCCGCACATCACCGACGAGATCAAGCGCCGGATCCTGGCGATGGCCATCCCCGACGCCGACGGCAACCGGCCCGACGTGATCATCACCGAGGTCGGCGGCACCGTCGGCGACATCGAGTCGCTGCCGTTCCTGGAGGCCGCCCGCCAGGTGCGCCACGAGGTCGGCCGGGAGAACTGCTTCTTCCTGCACTGCTCCCTGGTGCCGTACATGGCCCCGTCGGGCGAGTTGAAGACCAAGCCGACCCAGCATTCGGTGGCGGCCCTGCGCAGCATCGGTATCACGCCCGACGCGCTGATCCTGCGCTGCGACCGCGACGTGCCGGAATCGCTGAAGAACAAGATCGCGCTGATGTGCGACGTCGACATCGACGGCTGTATCTCGACGCCGGACGCGCCGTCGATCTACGACATCCCGAAGGTGCTGCACCGCGAGGAACTCGACGCCTACGTGGTGCGCCGGCTCAACCTGCCGTTCCGCGACGTCGACTGGACGCAGTGGAACGATCTGCTGCGGCGGGTGCACGAGCCGCAGGAGACGGTGCGGATCGCGCTGGTGGGCAAGTACATCGACCTCTCCGACGCGTACCTGTCGGTCGCCGAGGCACTGCGTGCGGGCGGCTTCAAGCATCACGCCAAGGTGGAGATGCGGTGGGTCGCCTCCGACGACTGCGAGGCGGACGGGGCGGCCCTGGCGCTCGGCGACGTGGACGGGGTGCTCATTCCCGGCGGGTTCGGCATCCGCGGCATCGAGGGCAAGATCGGCGCCATCTCCTACGCCCGCAAGCGGGGCCTTCCGGTGCTCGGGCTGTGCCTGGGCCTGCAGTGCATCGTCATCGAGGCGGCGCGCTCGGTGGGGCTGGCCGACGCCAACTCCGCGGAGTTCGACCCGACGACCGCGGACCCGGTGATCTCCACGATGGCCGATCAGCGCGATGCGGTGGCCGGCGAGGCGGACCTGGGCGGCACGATGCGACTCGGTGCGTATCCGGCTGTGCTGGAGCCGGATTCGATCGTCGCGCAGGCCTACCAGGCGACTGAGGTTTCCGAGCGACACCGGCACCGCTACGAGGTGAACAACGAATACCGCGACCGGATCGCGGCCAGCGGTCTGCGGTTCTCCGGCACGTCGCCCGACGGCCATCTCGTCGAGTTCGTCGAATACGGCCCCGACGTGCACCCGTTCCTGGTGGGCACGCAGGCACACCCTGAGCTCAAGAGCAGGCCCACCCGCCCGCACCCGCTGTTCGCCGCGTTCATCGGTGCGGCTCTGGAGTACAAAGCCGCCGAGCGCCTGCCGGTGGAGATCCCGGAGCGTTCCAACGGCGCCGAGGCGGCAGGCGATCAGGCCGAGTTCCTGCACGAGCAAGCCGCCCGTGGCTGAGCACGACTTCGAGACCGTCGAGAGCGAGACCGTCTACGTCGGCAAGATCTTCGCGCTGCGCGCCGACGAGGTGCGGATGCCGGGCGGCACGACGGCGCGTCGCGAGGTGGTCGAGCACTACGGCGCCGTCGCGGTGGTCGCACTCGACGACGCCGGCAACGTCGTGCTGGTGTATCAGTACCGCCACCCCTTCGGCCGCAGGCTGTGGGAGCTGCCCGCCGGCCTGCTGGACGCCGGCGGAGAGGCGCCGCACATCACCGCCGCCCGAGAGCTCGAGGAGGAGGCCGGCCTGGCCGCCGACACCTGGTCGGTGCTCGTCGACCTGAACTCCGCGCCCGGATTCAGCGACGAGAGCGTGCGGGTGTACCTGGCGACGGGCCTGTCCGACGTCGGGCGGCCCGACGCGCACGACGAGGAGGCCGACCTGACCGTCGAGCGGGTTCCGCTGTCGGAGGCCGTCCGTATGGTGCTCCGCGGAGAGATCGTCAACTCGATCGCCGTGGCGGGGATCCTGGCGGCCAACACCGTCGGGGACCGCGACGGGCTCCGCCCCGTCGGTGCGCAGTGGGTGGACCGGCCGACGGCGTTCGCGCGCCGGAAAGGGCACTGATGGCCACACCGGCGCTGGGTGCGGGCGGCTCGCCGCCGGGCCTGGGGTCGGTGCTCGACGGTCAGTTGCAGGGGTACCTCGACCACCTCGCGATCGAACGCGGCGTCGCCGCCAACACGCTGAGCTCCTACCGGCGTGACCTCCGCCGCTACGCCGACCATCTGCACGCCCGCGGGATCGGCGACCTGGGCGCGGTCGCCGAGACCGACGTCAGCGACTTCTTGATGGCGCTGCGGCGCGGCGATCCGGAGGCGGGCACCGCCGCGCTGTCGGCCGTCTCCGCGGCCCGCGCGCTGATCGCTGTGCGCGGGCTGCATCGCTTCGCGGCCTCCGAGGGCCTGACCGACCTCGATGTGGCGCGCGCGGTCAAGCCGCCCACACCCTCACGCCGGCTGCCCAAGAGCCTGACCGTCGACGAGGTGCTGGCGCTGCTCGACGGGGCAGGCGGAGACAGCGACGCCGACGGCCCCCTGACGCTGCGCAACCGCGCGATGCTGGAACTGCTGTACTCCACCGGCGCCCGCATCTCCGAGGCCGTCGGCCTGGACGTCGACGACGTCGACACCCACGCGCGGTCGGTACTGCTGCGCGGAAAGGGCGGCAAGCAGCGGCTGGTGCCGATCGGCAGGCCCGCGGTCAGTGCGCTCGACGCCTACCTGGTGCGGGGCAGGCCCGACCTGGCCCGCCGCGGCCGCGGCACGGCAGGTACGTCCCCCGGTCGCTGCGCTCCTGCCCCAGGAGCGATCTTCCTCAACGTCCGGGGCGGCCGGCTGTCTCGGCAGAGCGCCTGGCAGGTGCTGCAGGACGCGGCGGAGCGCGCCGGGATCACCGCGGCCGTGTCGCCGCACACGCTGCGGCATTCGTTCGCAACCCATCTGCTCGACGGCGGCGCCGACGTTCGCGTCGTCCAGGAACTGCTCGGCCACGCCTCGGTGACCACCACGCAGATCTACACGATGGTCACGGTGCACGCGCTGCGCGAGGTGTGGGCGGGCGCCCACCCCCGCGCGCGGTAGCCGCGATCAGCCGAGGTATTCGGATTCGAGCACCAGGTCACCGAGCAGCGTCTGGTACTCCACGTGTCATGAGCGCGACGCCAGCTTGTGGTTGTCCCACGACACCGTGCGCTGCGTCGGCGCGAACACCACCCACCGCGCCGAGCGGCCCTGCGCGCTCATCGGGTTGCGCACCCGCTGCCCCGGCGGCGGCGCCGGCTCGCCGTGCCCGCCGGCGTACTTGCCGCCCATCTGCCAGCGCACGTCCTCCAGGTGCTGGTCGGCGTCCTCTGCAGCGGCGTCCTCGAGCACCCGAGCCTCACCCTGGAACATCACACCCTGCAGGTCGGGGAAGCGTTCGTGGCGGTCGACGAGCACCGTGCAGGCGGGGTTGCGGCGCAGGTTGGCCACCTTCTGTCCGCGGCAGTAGAAGTAGACGCGGCCGCCGGCCCAGCCGAACCAGAGCGGGGTCAGGTTGATCCGGCCGTCAGGCCCCAGGGTGGCGATCCGCATGTTCCACGAGGTCTTCATCAGCTCGTCGAGCTCGTCGTCGGTGAGGCTCAGCCGGGCGGGGATGCGGGCCATCTGGTCCTCCGTGAAGGTCGGTACTCGGCGTCAACAGCGTATGTCGCCCGCGGGTCTGCCCGTTTCCGCAGCGTCGCGCCGTTAAACTTGCCCGGATGTTCGCCATGGCCGAGATATGAGTGAGGACGGCGGCGGCGCCGACCCACCGGCGCAGGCCGGCCTCACCGGCCGGACGGCGCGCACCGTTCCCGAACCGGCGCCACGCACGACGCACGGCCCGGCCAAGGTCATCGCGATGTGCAACCAGAAGGGCGGCGTCGGCAAGACCACGTCGACGATCAACCTCGGCGCGAGCCTCGCCGAGTACGGCCGCCGGGTGCTGCTGGTGGACCTCGACCCGCAGGGCGCCCTGTCGGCCGGTCTCGGGGTGCCGCACTACGAACTCGACCACACGATCCACAACCTGCTGGTCGAACCGCGGGTGTCGATCGACGACGTGCTGATCAACACCCGGGTCAAGGGGCTGGACCTGGTGCCCAGCAACATCGACCTGTCCGCGGCGGAGATCCAGTTGGTCAACGAGGTCGGCCGCGAGCAGACACTGGCCCGGGCGCTGTACCCGGTGCTGGACCGCTACGACTACGTGCTCATCGACTGTCAGCCGTCGCTGGGACTGCTCACCGTCAACGGGCTGGCGTGCAGCGACGGCGTGATCATCCCGACCGAGTGTGAGTACTTCTCACTGCGCGGGCTGGCGCTGCTGACCGACACCGTGGACAAGGTGCACGACCGGCTCAATCCGCGGCTGTCCATCAGCGGCATCCTGATCACCCGCTACGACCCGCGCACCGTCAATTCCCGCGAGGTGATGGCGCGGGTGCTCGAGCGCTTCGGCGACCTGGTGTTCGACACTGTGATCACCCGAACCGTCCGCTTCCCCGAGACCAGTGTGGCCGGCGAGCCCATCACCACCTGGGCGCCGAAATCCGGTGGCGCCGAGGCATATCGGGCGCTCGCGCGGGAAGTCATCCACCGGTTCGGCGGGTGAGCACCGACGCCGCAGCCGCTGGGAACGGCGAACCGGACGCCGGCGGTCAGACCGGGTTCCGGGTGCGTCTAAGCAACTTCGAGGGCCCTTTCGACCTGCTGCTGCAGCTGATCTTCGCCCACCGGCTCGACGTCACCGAGGTGGCGCTGCACCAGGTGACCGACGACTTCATCGCCTACACCCGCGACATCGGCCCGCTGCTGGAACTCGACGAGACCACCGCGTTCCTGGTGGTCGCGGCCACGCTGCTCGACCTCAAGGCGGCGCGGCTGCTGCCCTCGGGCGAGGTGCACGACGAAGAGGACCTCGCGTTGCTCGAGGTGCGCGACCTGTTGTTCGCGCGCCTCCTGCAGTACCGGGCGTACAAGCATGTGGCGGTGATGTTCGCCGAACTCGAGGCGGCGGCGCTGCGCAGCTACCCCCGGGCGGTGTCGTTGGAGGACCGCTACGCCGACCTGCTGCCCGAGGTGATGCTCGGCGTCGACGCCGACAGGTTCGCCCAGATCGCGGCGACGGTGTTCACGCCGCGGCCGGTGCCGACGGTGGGCATGGAGCACATGCACGTCTCCGCGGTCTCGGTGCCGGAACAGGCCAGGCGGCTGTTGTCGCTGCTGGAGATCCGGGGAGCGGGCGAGTGGGCGACGTTCGCCGAACTGGTCGCCGAATGCGAGGGTCCGATCGAGATCGTCGGCAGGTTCCTGGCGCTGCTCGAACTGTACCGGGCGCGGGCGGTAGCATTCGACCAATCAGAACCGCTTGGTGTGCTCCAGATTTCGTGGACCGGGGATCGGCCGACCAGCGAACACCTGGCAACCGCTGACGCGGTGGAAGAGCGAGAACCATGACCGACGACATCGCGGTGCACGACGACCTGAGCCGCACCGACTCCAATCACACCGAATCGAACCGCATCGACCCGAACCACACCGACGTCGACGACACCGACCTGGGCATCGACGTCGCGACGGCACCGGAGCTCGAGGACGCCGAACTCGAAGCGGTGCTCGAGGCGCTGCTGCTGGTGGTGGACACCCCGGTGACGGTGGATGCGCTGGCGACGGCCACCGAGCAGCCGGCATACCGGATCGTCACGAAGCTGACGCAGATGGCCGCGGAGCTGGCCGAGCGCGGCAGCGGCATCGAC
>NZ_JAUMSQ010000081.1:0-17655 GCF_030519285.1 Mycolicibacterium arseniciresistens | reverse complement strand
GCCACCGAGCAGCCGGCATACCGGATCGTCACGAAGCTGACGCAGATGGCCGCGGAGCTGGCCGAGCGCGGCAGCGGCATCGACCTCAGGGAGGCGGGCGGCGGCTGGCGGATGTACACCCGTGCGCGCTTCGCCCCGTATGTGGAGCGGCTGGTCCTCGACGGCGCGCGGTCGAAACTGACCCGCGCGGCGCTGGAGACCCTCGCCGTGGTCGCCTACCGGCAGCCGGTGACCCGCGCCCGGGTCAGCGCGGTGCGCGGAGTCAACGTCGACGCGGTGGTGCGCACGCTGGTGGCCCGCGGGCTGATCACCGAGGCGGGCACCGACCCCGACTCGGGTGCCACCACCTTCGCGACCACCGAGTTGTTCCTGGAGCGCCTCGGCTTGTCGTCACTGACGGACCTGCCGGACATCGCACCGCTGCTGCCCGACGTCGACGTCATCGACGACCTCAGCGAGTCGCTCGGCGACGAGCCGCGCTTCATCAAGCTCAGCGGCGGACGCACGCCCGACCAGCCGCTGTCCTTCGACGTGGACCGGGACTGACATGGCAGGGACGGACGCCGAGGGAATTCGGCTGCAGAAGGTGCTGTCGCAGGCCGGGGTGGCTTCGCGGCGGGTCGCCGAGCGGATGATCCGCGACGGCCGCATCGAGGTCGACGGGCGGATCGTGACCGAACAGGGCACCCGTGTCGATCCCGAGGTGTCGGAGATCCGGGTCGACGGCGTGCGGGTGAGATTCGACGACACAGTGGTGCACCTGGCGATCAACAAACCCAAAGGGATGCACTCCACGATGTCCGACGACCGCGGCAGGCCCTGCGTCGGCGATCTCGTCGAGCACCGGGTGCGGGGCAACAAGAAGCTGTTCCACGTCGGCCGGCTGGACGCCGACACCGAAGGCCTGCTGCTGCTGACCAACGACGGAGAACTCGCACACCGGCTCATGCACCCGTCGTACGAGATTCAGAAGACCTATCTGGCGACGGTGCTCGGCACCATGCCGCGCGGGGTGGGCAAGAAGCTGCGCGACGGCGTCGAACTCGACGACGGGCCTGCGCGGGTCGACGACTTCGCGGTGGTCGACGCGGTGCCGGGCAAGACCCTGGTGCGGGTGACGCTGCACGAGGGCCGCAAACGTATCGTGCGCCGGATGCTGGCGGAGGTCGGCTATCCGGTGCAGGAGCTGGTCCGCACCGACCTGGGCGCCGTCACCCTCGGCGACCAGCGCCCCGGCAGCATCCGGGTGTTGACCAGCAAGGAGATCGGCGAGCTGTACAAGGCGGTGGGGATGTGACCGGATCGGTGCTCGAGGCAGTGACGATCGCCGTGGACGGTCCGGCAGGCACCGGGAAGTCGTCGGTGTCGCGTGGGCTGGCGCGTGCGCTCGGCGCGCGGTATCTCGACACCGGGGCGATGTACCGCATCGTCACGCTGGCGGTGCTGCGTGCCGGGATCGACCTGGCCGACACCCCCGCCATCGAGCGTGCCGCGGCCGCGGTGCCGTTGTCGGTGGGCTACAACCCCGACGAGGACCGTGCCTACCTCGACGGCGAAGACGTGTCCGGTGAGATCCGTGGCGACGCGGTGACCAGGGCGGTGTCGGCGGTGTCGGCGGTGCCCGCGGTGCGCGCCCGCCTCGTGGGGCTGCAGCGGGAATTGGCCGCGGGCCCCGGCAGCGTGGTGGTCGAGGGCCGCGACATCGGCACCGTCGTCCTTCCGGACGCCGATCTGAAGATCTTCCTGACCGCTTCGGCCGAGGAACGCGCCCGCAGGCGCAACGACCAGAACGTCGCCAACGGGCTGCCCGACGACTACGAGACCGTGCTCGCCGACGTCCGGCGCCGCGACCATCTCGACTCGACGCGGGCGGTGTCGCCGTTGCGCGCCGCCGACGACGCGGTGCAGGTGGACACCAGCGCGATGACCGAACCCGAGGTGGTGGCGGCGTTGACCGACCTGGTGGCCCGGCGCACAGGGGTGCGGCGATGACCGACGACGGAACGTGGGCCGACGAGAGCGAATGGGAGGTCGGCGCCGAAGAGGTCGCCGAGGCGATCGAGGAGGCGACCTCCCCGCCGCCGGTCGTCGCGGTGGTCGGACGGCCCAATGTCGGCAAGTCCACACTGGTGAACCGCATCCTGGGCCGCCGCGAGGCGGTGGTGCAGGACGTGCCCGGCGTCACCCGCGACCGGGTCTCCTACGACGCGACGTGGTCAGGCCGGCGGTTCGTCGTCCAGGACACCGGCGGATGGGAGCCCGACGCCAAGGGGCTGCAGCAGCTGGTGGCCGAACAGGCGTCGGTGGCGATGCGCACGGCCGACGCGATCATCCTGGTGATCGACGCGGTGGTGGGCGCGACCACCGCCGACGAGGCCGCCGCACGGATGCTGCGCAAATCCGGCAAGCCGGTGTTCCTGGCGGCCAACAAGGTCGACACCGAGCGCGGTGAGGCCGACGCGGCGGCGCTGTGGTCCATGGGTGTCGGTGAGCCGCACCCGGTCAGCGCGATCCACGGCCGTGGAGTCGCAGACCTGCTCGACCGGGTGATGGAGAGCCTGCCCGCGGTGTCGGAGTTCTCGGCGACCGGGGGCGGACCGCGCCGCGTGGCGCTGGTCGGCAAGCCGAACGTCGGCAAGAGCTCGCTGCTGAACCGGTTGGCGGGCGATCAGCGCTCGGTGGTGCACGACGTCGCGGGCACCACCGTCGACCCGGTGGACTCGCTGATCGAATTGGGCGGCAAGACATGGCGATTCATCGATACCGCGGGGCTGCGCCGTAAGGTCGGCCAGGCCAGTGGCCACGAGTTCTACGCATCGGTCCGCACGCACGGCGCCATCGACGCCGCCGAGGTGGTGCTGGTGCTGATCGACGCCTCGCAGCCGCTGACCGAGCAGGACCAGCGGGTGCTGTCGATGGTCATCGAGGCCGGACGCGCGCTGGTGCTGGCGTTCAACAAGTGGGACCTCGTCGACGAGGACCGCCGCTACCAGCTCGACCGCGAGATCGACCGCGAACTCGCCCAGGTGCAGTGGGCGTCGCGGGTGAACATCTCGGCGATGACGGGCCGGGCGGTACAGAAGCTGGTGCCCGCGCTCGAGCAGGCACTCGCGTCCTGGGATGCGCGCATCTCGACCGGCCGGCTGAACACCTTCCTCAAGGAGGTCGTCGCGGCCAACCCGCCGCCGGTGCGTGGCGGTAAGCAGCCGCGCATCTTGTTCGCGACCCAGGCCGCGACGCGCCCGCCCACCTTCGTGCTGTTCACCAGCGGGTTCCTCGAGGCCGGTTACCGCCGGTTCCTGGAGCGCCGGCTGCGGGAGACCTTCGGGTTCGACGGCAGCCCGATCCGGGTCAACGTGCGGGTGCGCGAGAAGCGCGGCCAGAAGCGGTGATTCCCGGGCGTCGCCCGTTGCGCTGAGCGTGACGGAGGCCACCGGTCGGCGCCGATTAGGGTGGTCCGGTGCCCGTCCTCGACATGATCCTCATCGCGCTGGCCGGCGTCGGAGCGGGTGCGATCAACGCGGTGGTCGGCTCCGGCACGCTCATCACCTTCCCGACGCTGGTCGCGCTGGGCTATCCGCCGGTGACCGCCACCATGTCGAACGCGGTCGGACTGGTCGCCGGCGGGGTGTCCGGCACCTGGGGCTACCGCCGGGAACTGCGCGGTCAGTGGCACCGGCTGCGGTGGCAGATCCCCGGGTCGCTGTTCGGCGCGCTGGCCGGTGCGTGGCTGCTGCTGCACCTGCCCGAAAAGGTCTTCGTCCAGGTCGTCCCGGTGCTGCTGATCGCGGCACTGCTGCTGGTGCTGGTGGGTCCGCGCATCCAGGGCTGGGCGCGGCGCCGGGCCGAGGACAGCGGCCGGTCCGTCGACGACATCAGCCGGGGCCGGATGGCCGCACTGGTGATCGCCACGTTCGTGGTCGGGATCTACGGCGGGTACTTCACCGCCGCCCAGGGCATCCTGCTCATCGCCGCGATGGGTGCGCTGCTGCCCGAGTCGATGCAGCGGATGAACGCCGCGAAGAACCTGCTGTCGCTGATCGTCAACGTGGTCGCCGCGCTGGCGTACACCATCGTGGCGTTCGACCGGATCAGTTGGGCAGCTGCGGGTCTGATCGCCGTCGGATCACTCGCCGGCGGCTTCCTCGGAGCACACTACGGCCGCCGGTTGTCACCGGGAGCGCTGCGGGCGGTGATCGTCGTGGTGGGGCTGATCGGACTGTGGCGGCTGCTCGCGACGGCCTGAGTCAGAAGTAGCCGTTGGTGGGTGGCGGCGCGTCGTTGAGGTGATGGTCGCCCGCCACATAGGCCTTGTACGACAGCGGGCTGTGGCTCGCGATCGTTCGGGCGTTGCGCCAGTGCCGGTCGAGGTTGAGTGTGCGCGCGGTGGCCGAGGCGCCGCCGGTGTCGAACAGCCGCTCGGCGGCGGCCAGCACCAGACGCTCGGACACCAGCTGCGCCTTCGCCACCGTCACCGCGACGGCCCCGAGTGCGTCGATGTCGTCCTGCAGGCCGCGGTCGACCAGGCGGTCCATCTCGTCGGCCGCCGAGAGCACCAGCGTCCGAGCCGACCACGCCGCCGCCGCGATGTCGCCGACCGCCTCGACGATGAACGGGTCCTTCGCCGCGGTCGTCGACAGCGCGTGCGAGGCGGGGCGGGCTCTGGTCTGGACGTAGGCAACCGCGTCGTCGAGTGCACCGTGGGCGATGCCTGCGGTCACGGCGGCGAGGTACAGCTGCTGGAACGTCGTGCTGTGGCCTAGGTGGGCGCCGTCGGTGACTGTGGTGACCTCCAGCGGTTCGACGGCGACGTTGGTGAACCGGGTGCCGCCGCTGGCGGTAACGCGCTGACCGAATCCGTCCCAGTCGTCGAACAATTCGACGCCGTCGCGGTCCACCGGCACGACGGCCTGCAGGTCGCGGCCGGCCTGGTCGACCGCCGACACCGCGACCACGTCGGCGTAGAGCGTGCCCGTGGAGTAGAACTTGTGCCCGTTGAGCCGCAGCACACCGTCGTGGTCGGGGAGCAGGGTCGTGTCGGCTCCGCCCGGGGTGGCGCCGCGGGCGTCGGTGACGGCGTTGCCGAACACCAGCCCGGCGTCGATGCGGGGAAACCATTCCGCGCGTTCGGCTTCGGTGGCGCGGTTCGACAGCAGGCGTTCGCTGTAGCCGAAGTGCGCCCGCAGCGCCTGCGCGACGTTCGAACTGCCACGGGCGATGGTGATCACCGCGGTGAGCACGTCGCGGACGCTGCCGCCCGGCCCGCCGTAGCGGGTGGGCACGCGCAGCGCCAGCACACCGGTGTCCCGCAGTGCGGTGACCGCGTCGTGCTGCAGGATCCGTTCGCGGTCGGCGGCGGCGTCGTCCGCGCGCAGCGTGGCGACGATGCCGGGTAGCCGCGCCAGCCGATCCTCGACCGAGCCCGGATCGCCGGCGGTGTGCAGTGTCCTCTGCGCGACTGACATGTGAGGGCCTTCCGGTCAGCGGAGACGGGGGATGATCTCGGCGGCGAAGCGATCCAATTCGGTCTCCAGCGGCTGGAACTGGAGCATGAAGAGTTCGATCCCGGCCTCGTGGAACGCCGCGATGCGGTCGATCACCTGGGTGTGGCTGCCGACCAGTCCGGCGAGTGTCCCGCCGTTGGAACCGACCCTGCTGGTGTCCGCGAGCACCCGGTACATGGCGGTCTTGGGGTCGGCGCCCGAGGAGACCTCCGGGCGGGACTCCGCGTCCACGAGGGCCTGCAGGTGCTGCAGCTCGGCGTTCGCCTCGGCCTCGGTGTCGCGCGCGATCACGAACGCCGACAGACCGAACCGCAGGCCAGGCCGGTTGCCGCGGCGGGCACGCAGGTCGGCGACCACGTCGACGGTCTGCTCGAGCGGGCGGCCGTTGAGGAAGTAGACGTCGGCGTGGTCGGCGGCCAGTGCCCGGCCGGGGGGTGATTCACCGCCGACGTAAACGGTGGGCATCCGCTCGGGAACCCGCCGGACCAGGGCCGGTGGACCATCGGGCGCGCCGAGGGCGACCTCCTTGCCCTGCCAGAGTTCGACGACCTGTTGCAGCCAGCGCCGGGTGTGGGCGTAGCGGTCGTCGTGATCGGGCACTTCGATCCCGAGGGCGGCGAGTTCGGGCAGGAACCACCCGGAGACCACGTTGACGCTCAACCGCCCGCCGGAGATGGCGTCGATGTTGGCGGCGAGCTTCGCGAACACCAGCGGATTGAACAGCAGTGGTTTCACCGCACCGATGAGCTCGATGGTCGACGTCGCCTCGGCGATCGCCGCGAGTGTCGACCACGTCTCGAGCACGTCCTCCTCGACGTTGCTCGGGTGCATCACGTGCTGCGCCAGCAGCGTCGCGTCGTACCCGGCTCGTTCGGCGCGCAGCACCAGATCCCGGTTGCGTCGATACCCGGCGTCGGGGGCGTCGTCCGGATGGCTTCGGGCGCCGTGATTGCCGTAGACCGGTGCCCACACGCCGAAGCGGGGACCGGTCACGACGTCGCCAGGTAGCGTCGCCGCTCCCAGTCGGTGACCTGCCGGGAGTACTCCACCCACTCGCTGCGGGCGATCAGGGTGAAGTCGAGCACCGAGTCGGTCCCGAGGATCTCACCGATGACGTCGTCGCGCAGCGTCTCGGCCAGCGCCGCGCCGAGCGACTCGGGCAGCGGCGCGCCACGCTCGTAGAGGTTGCCGTCCCCGCGGTCCGGTGGCCGGTCGCCGGCCTCGAGCCCGGCCACGATCGCGGCCAGCGCCGACGCGACCAGCCAGTAGGGATTGGCATCCGATGCGCCGGTGCGCAGTTCGATGCGGCTCTCCTCGGCCGAGCCGGACACCAGGGACCTCACGGCGGCGCTGCGGTTGTCCCGGCTCCAGGTGACGGTGGCGGGGGCGAAGGAGTCCGGTTCGAACCGCCGGTAGGCGTTCACCGAGTGCGCCCCGAACAACGTGATCGCAGGCAGGTGGTTCAGCAGACCGGCGATGGCGTGCTGTGCGGTGTCGTTCTCGTGTCCGTCGTTCGTCCCGAACGCGGGCCTGCCGTCCCGCCACAGCGAGATGTGCAGGTGTGCCGAACTCCCGGACTGGTCCGCGAACGGCTTCGGCATGAAACTCGCGACCTTGCCGTGCCTGCGGGCCACCTCCTTGGCGGCGTACTTGAGGCGTGCGCTGTCGTCGGCGGCCTGCAGTGCGTCTGCGTAGACCAGGTTGGTCTCGACCTGCCCGGGCCCGTACTCGGTCTGCACGCCCTCGAGCGGCACGAACCGCGTCAGGGTGTCGTGCAGGTCGCCCAGCACGGGATCGAGGGCGTTGGCGTTCTCGAGTGAGTAGGCGTGGATGTCCTGCTGGAACGGAGATCCGTCGGGGTCGAGCAGGTAGAACTCCAGCTCCACGCCCACCTTCGCGGTGTACCCGAGGCCGGCCAGCCGGTTCAAAACCCGGCGCAGCACCGCCCGCGGATCCAGCTTCGACGGCGATCGGTCGTGGGAGACGATGTCGCACAACACATGTCCGGCCGACGGTCGCCATGGCAGCCGGCGGAACGTCGACAGGTCGGGCACGGCGTAGACGTCGGGGTAACCGCCGCTCCAGTTGGTCAGCTCCAGTGAGTCGATGACGGTGCCCTCGGCGTTCCAGCCGAGTGCGGCCTCGCAGAACGAGAACCCGATGCCCCTGGCTCGGTCGAGGAACCGGTCGGCCGGGATCCGCTTGCCCGCGGCGTGTCCGAAGGCGTCACTCCAGGCGATCTCCACCTCGGTGACACTGCCGTCGGCGAGTGCCGAGATCAGTTGCGCTGCTGCGTCGTCGGCGTTGTCCAGCACCGGGTCGGCGGTGGTGGTCATGACACCGCCCGCACCGTGCGGTCACCGACCCGGGTGCCGACGACGGTGCCCGCGACGAAGGCCACCACCAGCAGTCCCACGATGATGACGGCGAGCACGCTCGAGCCGCCGACGAGGTCGTCGAGATTCGCCAGGATCAGCGCGAGCGCCCCGATGAGTCCGACGAGGCCCAGCGCGGGGGCGATCCGGACCCGCCACAGCGAGTGTCCGCGCCGGTCGCGGCCGAAGTGCACCAGGACGGCGACGCTCGTCGCGATGAGCAGCACGACGATGCCGACGGTCGTCGCACCGGCGAACCACGTGTAGAACTGTGCGGCCGGATCGAGACCGAAGGCCACGGCGAGCAGCACGCTCACGGCGACCGCCCCGGAGATCCACAGCGAAGCCCGGTGCGGAGAACCGTGTTTCGTGTGCGGGTCACCGAGCGTGGCGGGGAGCACACCGCGCTGCGACAGCGTGAACACGTACCGCGAGACCACGTTGTGGAACGCCAGGATGCAGGCGAACAGGCTGGTGAAGTACAGCACCGTGATCACGTCGGTGCCGAACGTGCCGATGTAGCGCGCCGCGGTGTCGGACAGGAAAGTTCCACCGGAGTTCTGCGCCTGTGACAGTGCCTGCGTGTCGCCCCAGCCCGAGATCAGGGCCCAACTCGTGAGCGCGTAGAACACCCCGATCAGGAGCAGTGAGACGTAGGTCGCGCGGGGAATGGTGCGCTCAGGGTCGCGCGCCTCGTCGCGGAAGATGGCGGTCGCCTCGAAGCCGACGTAGCTGATGATGGCGAACAGCAATCCGATACCCAGTGATCCGGACAGGATCGCGTCGGGATCGACGATGCCGGTGGACAGTCCGTGGTCGCCGCCGCGGACCACGATGACGGCGTCGAGCACCGCGACGATCGCGATCTCCGCGGTCAGCAGAACCGCCAGCACCCTGCTCGAGAGCGCGATGTTGCGGTAGCCGAGGTAGGTGGTGACGGCGAAGGCCAGCGCCGCGAACAACCACCAGGGCAGCGCAGGTCCGCCGAACAGTTCGACGACGGTGGCACCGGCCGGTCCGAGCAGGCCGTAGACACCGGCCTCGATCGCGAGGTAGCTCACGATCGCGACGAACGCGACACCGATGCCGACCGGGAAGCCAAGCGAGGCGCGGACATACGAGAAGAAGGCGCCGGCCTCCTGGACATGGGGCGTCATGGCGGTGAAGCCGACGGAGAAGAGCAGCAGGATCACCGTCGCCACGATGAACGTCGCGGGGAAGCCGGCGCCGTTGCCGCCGGCGATGCCCAGTGGCACGACGCCACCGATCACCCCGAGTGGCGCGGCGGCCGCAACCACCATGAACACGATCGACGCGACACCCAGATTGCCGGACAGCCGGCGCGCCGGGGATTCGGGCGGATCGCCCACACCGTGTACGGGAGCGATGGTTTCTGACATGCGGTGACCCCTTCGGTGTTTCGGTACCCGCACGGTAGGGACAGACCGCTGTTGGCTCCCATGGTTCGGTTCACGGTGAGTCGTTCGGCGTCACAATCGGGCACATTCGGCGCCGCACCCCCGCCCGCCCGAAGGCGGGTAGGGTCGGCGGCTGTGACGAGGCGGGCCCCGTGAGCCGGACCGTGCGGTCGATCGCCGGTGTCGGCATGCGGCCGCTGCGGGTCGCCGCCTCACCGGTCCCGCACGCGGAGATCCTCGAGCACGTCCAGCCGATGCTCGCCGGCCACGGTGTCGACCTGCGCATCGAGACCTTCGAATCCTTCGACGAGCCCAACGATCTGGTTGCCGCGCAACGACTCGACGCCAACTACTTTCAGTACCTGCCGTTTCTCGCCGAGTTCAACCGGCGGACCGGTGCGGGGCTGGTGCCGATCACGCCGGTGCACATCGAACCCTTCGGCCTGTACTCGGCGGTCTGGCCCGGCCTGGCCGACATCCCCAGGTTCGCCGAGATCGCGCTGCCGTCGGATCCGGTGAACATCGGCCGGGCGCTGGAGATGCTCGCCGACGAGGACCTGATCGAGCTGCACCGGCCCGGTGCGGCACCGGCGACGACCGCCGACGTCACCCACAATCCACGCGAGTTGGTGCTCAAGGAACTGAGCAGTTGGCTGCTCGCCGACGTGCTGGCCGACTTCGACGCCGCGTTCCTGTTCGGCAACCAGGCGATGGGCCGCGGCGTCACCACCGGTGCCGCCCTCGTGTTCGACCACGGCAATCCCGCCTACGCCGAATACCTCGTCGCCCGTCCCGACAACTGCGACGATGCCGACGTCCGCCTGCTCGGCGCGGCGCTGAACTGTGCATCGACTCGCGCCTTCATCGGCACCGCCTACCGGGGCCAGGTGATCGCCGCGTTCTGAGTTGCGCTCACGGCGAGGGAAACCGGTGGCGGGACGGCCGGGCCGTGGTGATAGTGATTTCGTGTATCAGGGTGGTCGGCCGGCCGACTCCGACGTCGGCACCGTGCGCGTCGTGCTGTACATCGACCTGCCCCGCTATCCGCCGGATGTGGCCGGGCACGCCCTCGACCTCGTCGGCCAGTACGGCGCGCTCATCGCCCGCACGATCCCCGGCGCTGTCGTGCGCACCGCGACTTCCGATCCGTCGGTCGACGGGCCCGCCTCCGGCCTGGCCGTCGACCCGGTCCGGCGCGCTGTGACCGTCGACGGCAGGCGAATCCGGTTGGCCTACCGTGAGTACGAGTTGCTCGTCCACCTCGATCGCGCGAACGGCCGCACCGTGTCCCGCACCGAGCTGCTTGCCGAGGTGTGGAAGGCGCGGGCCGGAATATCGGAGCGGACGGTGGACTCGCATGTCCGGCGGTTGCGGTCCAAGCTGGGCGACCACGCGGAGATGCTGACGACCGTGCGTGGCGTCGGGTACCGGTTGACCCCGTCGGGTGCCCCGGCAGTGGAATCGGCCTGACGGCGGCACGGCCTCAGCGATCCAGCGTCATTTAACTCGACCCGATTCAATCCGTGCCCGGCGGACCGGTTGCGTTCGCCAACCAGCGATTTCCGCTATTTGACGTGCGCGTTTGCGTCGCCGGATCGGTTGACAGCAAATGCGGGTCTTCCTAGCGTCTGCCTCCGAGCTCGACGAAATTTAAGCGATGACTCGTCGTTGCTTCTCGTCGAGCCGGCACCGGCCCCGGCTGGACAGTGCAACGACCGATGCAGTAATCGAGGGGGGCGTGTGAACCGGACCGCCTTCGCGAGACCCGCGGTGGCGATGGGCGATTTCTTCGTCCTCGCCGGTGAGACGTTCGCCGCGATGTTCCGGCGCCCGTTCGCGTTCAGCGAGCTGATCGATCAGATCTGGTTCGTCGCACGGGTGTCGATCGTGCCCACGGTGGTGCTGTCGATTCCGTACACGGTGCTCATCGTCTTCACGCTCAACATCGTCCTGATCGAGGTCGGCGCGGGTGACCTCTCGGGCGCCGGTGCGGCCCTGGCGTCGGTCACCCAGGTGGGGCCCGTCGTCACGGCAATCGTCGTCTCTGGTGCCGGCGCCACCGCGATGTGCGCCGATCTGGGCGCCCGGACCATTCGCGAGGAGATCAACGCCATGAAGGTGATCGGGGTCAACCCGATCCAGGCGCTGGTGGTGCCGCGGGTGATCGCCGCGACATTCGTTGCGCTGATGCTGTATTCGGTGGTGGCCGTCGTCGGCCTGACCGGGAGCTACTTCTTCGTGGTGTTCGTCCAGGACGTCACCCCCGGCGCCTTCGCCTTCGGCCTGACGCTGCTGACCGGTCTGCCGCAGGTGATCGTCTCGCTGGTCAAGGCGCTGCTGTTCGGCCTGTCGGCCGGCCTGATCGCCTGCTACAAGGGGTTGTCCGTCGGTGGCGGGCCGACGGCGGTGGGCAACGCCGTCAACGAGACGGTGGTCTTCGCGTTCATGGCGCTGTTCCTGATCAACATCCTCGCCACCGCGCTCGGCGTGAAGGTGGCGCCGTGAGCGAGCTCGCGAGCGAACCGTCGACGCTGGACCGCGTGATCGGCACGACCCGCAAGCTGGGCGAGCAGACCGCCTTCTACGGACAGGCGCTGGCCGCCACCACCGACGCGGTGCGCCGCTACCCGGGTGAGGTGTTGCGGCTGGTCGCCACCATGGGTCTGGGCACCGGCGCGCTGGCGGTGATCGGTGGCACGGTGGTCATCGTCGGCTTCCTCACCCTGTCCACCGGCGCGCTGATCGCCGTGCAGGGCTACAACACCCTGTCCAATGTCGGTATCGAGGCGCTCACCGGCTTCCTCGGCGCGTTCCTCAACGTCCGCTTCATCGCACCCGCAACCGCGGGTGTCGCGCTGGCCGCGACGATCGGCGCCGGTGCGACCGCACAACTGGGCGCCATGCGCATCAACGAGGAGATCGACGCCCTCGAGGTCATGGGCATCCGCGCGGTCACCTATCTGGCGTCGACGCGCATCGTGGCGGGCATCATCGCGGTGATCCCGATCTACACCGTCGCGGTGCTGATGTCGTTCCTCGCCACCCGGTTCGGCACCACCGTCATCTACGGCCAGTCCCGCGGCGTCTACGACCACTACTTCACCACCTTCCTGCACCCGACGGACCTGTTCTGGTCGTTCACCGAGGCGCTGGCGATGGCCGCCGCCGTGATGGCGGTGCACACCTACTACGGGTTCACCGCCACCGGCGGCCCGGCAGGCGTCGGCGAGGCGGTCGGGCGAGCGGTGCGCACCTCCATCACCGCAGGGGTGTTCATCCTGCTGACCATCACGCTGTCCGTGTACGGACAGTCCGGCAACTTCCATCTGTCGGGGTGAGCGTGGCCGGCCAGACGACCAACTCACCACGGCGCTCCGGCGTCGACCCGATCTGGTGGGCGCCGGTGCTCTTCGTGGTGGTCATCGTTCTGGTGGCGCTGACCGCCGTGCTCTTCACCGGCGCGGCGAAGAGTTTCGTGCCGGTCACACTGGTGTCCGACCGCTCCGGCCTGGTGATGGAGGACGGCGCCAAGGTGAAGCTGCGCGGCGTGCAGATCGGCGAGGTCGACGGCATCGGCACCGAGGCCGCGGCGGAAGGATCCGAGAACTCCAAGCTGACGCTGAAGATCTATCCGGACCAGTTCCAGTTCCTGCCGCGCAACGTCGAGGCGGAGATCAAGGCCAGCACCGCCTTCGGCGCCAAGTACGTCGACCTCGTGGTGCCCGAGGACGGCGGCTCCCCGCAGCCACTCGAGCCGGGCGCCGTGCTGAAGTCGCGCAACGTCACCGTCGAGGTCAACACGGTGTTCCAGAATCTGCAGTCAGTGGTGCAGTCCGTCGACCCGGCGAAACTCAACTCGGTGCTCTCCGCGGTGGCGCAGGCGGTGCGCGGCAAGGGCGACGTCATCGGTCAGGCCATCACCGACTCCAACAATGTGCTGCTCGCCGTGAACCCGCGGATGCCCACCGTGCAACGGGACTGGCAGCTCTTCGGCCAGACGGCCGACGCCTATTCGAAGGCGGCCCAGGACATCCTGTCGGTGCTGGACTCCTTCTCCACCACCAGCACGACGATCGACACGAACGCCCGCGCCCTGGACGATCTGCTGCTGTCGTCGGTCGGGTTCGCGCAGTCCGGCATCAACGTCATCGGCGGCAACCAGCCCGCCCTGGTGCGCTCGCTCGACCTGTTGATGCCGACCACCGAGTTGTTGGAGACATACTCGCCGACCTACACCTGCCTGTTCCAGGGCGCCCAGTGGTTCCTCGACAACGGTGGCCGGGATGCGTTGGGCGGCAACGGCAAATCGGTCATCATGGACGCCGCGCTGCTGTTCGGCGACGACTCCTACCGGTACCCGGACCACCTGCCCCGCGTGAACGCGAAGGGCGGACCTGGCGGGCGGCCCGGTTGCGGGTCGCTGCCCGACGTCAGCAAGAACTTCCCGGTCAAGTACCTGGTCACCGACACCGGCTTCGGCACCGGCCTGGACGTGCGGCCCAACCCGGGCATCGGCTTCCCGGGTTTCGCGAACTACTTCCCGGTGACCAAGGCCATCCCGGAACCGCCGCGCATCCGGTACCCCGGCGGTCCCGCGCCCGGGCCGTTGCCGGCCTACTCCGGGGCGCCCCCGTACGGCGCCGCGCTGTACGCGCCCGACGGCACCCCGCTGTACCCGCCGCCGCCCGGGGCTCCGCCTCCGCCGCCACCGTTGCCGGCTCCGTTGACGCCGCCGACACCGACCGAACAGGATGCACCATGAGTGGGAGAACCCCGCGGGCCCTCACCCGGGTGGTGCTGTTCAGCGTGATGTGCCTGGTCTTCATGTTCGCTCTGGTCACGGTGTTCGGACAGTTCCGCTTCGACGCGCGCAGCACCTACACCGCGGTGTTCGCGAATGTGTCCGGGCTCAAGGGCGGGAACTTCGTCCGCATCGCCGGCGTCGAGGTCGGCAAGGTCAAAGAGTTGACGCTGCACAAGGACGGCACCGTCAGCGTCGGCTTCGACGTCGACAACGGGCTGACGCTGACCGAAGGCACCCGGGCGGTGGTGCGCTACGAGAACCTGATCGGCGACCGGTATCTCGCGCTCGAGGACGGTCCCGGCGCGGTGCGGAAACTGCAACCGGGACAGACCATTCCGCTCGCCCGGACGTCGCCTGCGCTCGACGTGGACGCATTGATCGGCGGCTTCCGTCCGCTGTTCCGCGCGCTCGACCCCGACCAGGTGAACGCGCTGTCCGGCGAACTGCTCGAAGTGTTCCAGGGCCAGGGCGGCACCATCGCTTCGGTGCTGTCGCAGACCTCGGCGCTGACGTCGACACTGGCGGGCCGCGACGAGTTGATCGGTGAGGTGATCACCAATCTGAACACCGTGCTGGCGACCTTCGCCGCGCGCGACGACCAGTTCGCCGACGGCCTGGACACCCTGTCTGCGCTCGCTCAGACACTGGCCGACCGCAGAACCGACATCACCAACGGCACCGCCTACATCAACGCAGCGGCAGGCACGGTCGCCGACCTGTTCCAGGAGATCCGACCCACCGTCGAAGAGGCCGTCACCCAGACGGACCGCTTCGCCGGCCAGATCATGGCCGACCGGGACTACGTCGACGATCTGGTCAAGACCCTGCCCGACGCGTATCAGGTGCTGGCGCGACAGGGCCTCTACGGCGACTACTTCGGCTTCTACCTGTGCGACGCGATCCTCAAACTCAACGGCAAGGGCGGGGAGCCCACGTACGTCAAACTCGCGGGCCAGGATTCGGGACGGTGCACACCGAAATGAGACGACCGACACTGAGGTGGAAGCGGCCGTCGATCACACCGCTGGCCCAGCGCAGCCGGCCCGCCGTCGGGGCGGTCGGGACGCTGATCCTGGTCGCGCTCGTCGCTGCGGCGTTCTCCTACGACAAGCTGCCACTGATCAAGCGCACGGCCGACTACTCGGCGTACTTCGCCGAAGCCGGCGGCATCAAACCGGGCAGCGAGGTCCGGGTGTCCGGACTCGAGGTCGGCACGGTCGGTGACGTCACCCTGGCAGGCACCCAGGTGCTGGTGGAGTTCACGGTCCGCAAGGGTGTCGACCTGGGAGACAGGACAGAGGCCGCCATCAAGACCGAGACCGTGCTCGGCACCAAGATGCTGGAGGTCACCCCACGCGGAGAGGGCGAGCTCGACGGTCCGATCCCCATGGACCGCACCACGTCCCCTTACGACCTGCCGGACGCGCTCGGTGACCTCACCACCACCATCAGCGGCCTCGACACCGCCCAGCTCTCCACATCGCTCAGCACCCTGGCCGACACGTTCGCCGACACACCGCCCGAGCTGAAGATGGCGCTCGAGGGGGTGTCGCGGTTCTCCGACACCCTCAACGAGCGGGATGCGCAATTGCGCAACCTGCTGGCCAACGCCGACGAGGTCACCGGGGTGCTCGCCAAGCGCAGCGACCAGATCGCCGGCCTGGTGGCCAACACCAACGCCCTGCTCGCCGAGCTCTTGTCGCAACGGGATTCGGTGGATGCGTTGCTGGTCAACCTCAGGGCGGCCGGTGAACAGATCTCCGGCCTGGTCGCGGACAACCGCACCGAACTCAAACCCGCCGTCGACAAGCTCAACGGCGTCCTGGAGATTCTCGACAACCGCAAACAGGAGTTGCAGAGGACCCTGTACCTGCTGCGGCGCTACGCGATGTCGTTCGGCGAAGTGCTCGGATCGGGCCCCTTCTTCAAGGCCTCCCTGGTGAATCTCGCGCCGGGCCAGTTCTCCCAGCCGTTCATCGACGCCGCGTTCTCCGACCTCGGGCTCGATCCCAACGTGCTGCTGCCCTCCGAACTCGTCGACCCCGGGATCGGTCAGCCCGGCACCCCGCCGATGCCGATGCCGTTCCCGCGAACCGGCCAGGGCGGCGAACCGCACCTCACACTGCCCGACGCGATCACGGGCAACCCGGGCGATCCGCGCTACCCCTACCGCGAACCATTGCCCGCTCCACCGCCGGGCGGTCCGCCGCCGGGGCCGCCGGCCGAATCCGGACCCACCCCGCCGCCGACCGTCCCGCCGCCTACGCCTGACGGAGGGCCGTGACCATGCGCATCGACTTCCGCCATGCACGAATCGCGTTGGCAGCGACGCTGATTCTCACCCTCGCCGTCGCGACCACCGTGGTGGCCACACCGTGGTGGGACCGCGTCAGCAGAGACACGTTCACCGCATACTTCGCCAACGCCAACGGCCTGTACACCGGCGACGAAGTCCGCATCCTCGGTGTCGCCGTCGGCACCGTGGACGAGATCGAGCCGCAGCCGGAGAACACCAAGGTCACGTTCTCCGTCGACTCCGAATACCCGGTGCCCGCCGAGGCGAAGGCCGCGATCCTGTCACCGTCGCTGGTCAGCGCCAGGGCGATCCAGCTCGTTCCCGCGTACGCCGGAGGGCCGAAACTCGAAGCGGGAGGCGTCATCCCGGAGAACCGGACGGCGGTTCCCGTCGAGTGGGACGACTTCCGGCAGCAGCTCGAGAAGCTGACCGAGTCATTGCAGCCCGTCACGCCGGGAGGTCCGAGTGCGGTGGGGGAGTTCGTCAACACCGCGGCGGACAACCTGCGCGGCGAAGGCGACACCGCCCGCGAGACGGTGATCAAGCTGTCGCAGGCGGTCTCAGCCCTCGGTGACCACAGCACCGACATCTTCAGCACCGTGCGCAACTTGCAACTGCTGGTCGCGGCCCTGACGTCGAGCAGCGACCTGCTCGCCGCGTTCAACACCAACCTCGCCGAAGTGACCACCCTGCTGGACAACTCACCCGACGAGTTCGCAAACGCCACCCGCGCGCTCGACGGCGCCGTGAACGACCTGCGCGGCTTCGTCGCCGAGAACCGCGAGGGCCTCGGCGTCACCGTCGACCGGCTCGCGTCGGTCACCACGGCGCTCAACGACAGTCGCGCCGACGTGAAGCAGGTGCTGCACATCACGCCGACGGTGTTCCAGAACTTCATGAACATCTACCAGCCCGCCCAGAGCGCGGTGACCGGCATCCTCGCTCCGGTGAACTTCGCCAACACCGTGCAGTTCATCTGCAGCGCCATTCAGGCCGCGTCGCGCAAGGGCTGGGAGCAGTCGTCGAAGCTGTGCGTCCAGTACCTGGCGCCGATCATCAAGAACCGCCAGTACAACTTCCCGCCGCTCGGGGTCAACCCGTTCGTCGGCGCGTCGGCGCGGCCCAACGAGATCACCTACAGCGAGAACCGGCTGAACCCCAACCTGCCACCGCCGGTCCCGCTGGACGTCCCGCCGCCGTTCACCGGCGTCCCGGGGCCGCTGCCTGCCGAGGCGGCGCCGCCCACCGGGCAGCCCGG
>NZ_JAUMSQ010000080.1:0-27198 GCF_030519285.1 Mycolicibacterium arseniciresistens | reverse complement strand
CGTCGCCGGCGGCAGTGCGGCGGCGGCGCGGCGGGCGGGCCGGCACGGCCTGGGCTTCATCTCCCAGACCGCCGATCCGCACCTGCGCGAACTCTACGAATCGGAATGCCGTGCGCACGGCCACCCCCCGGGCATGGTGCAGTTCCCGGTCACCGATGCGCCCACCGCGGTGTTCGTCGCCGATGACGTCGACCGGGCCTGGGCTGAGCTCGGGCCCTTCCTGCTGCACGATGCGCAGACCGCAGCGGCCTACCGGCACGGTGACGACACGGTGGCCAGCATCTCGCGGGCCGACAGTGTGGCGGCACTTCGGGAGTCCGGCGGACCCTATCGAATCCTCACGCTGGCCGAGGCCTCCGATGCCGTCCGCGCGGGCCGGCCGCTGCCGCTGCTGCCGCTCTGCGCCGGCGTGCCCCCCGACATCGCCTGGCCCTACCTCGAACGTGCGGTCATGGCGGCAGGCCACGCGTGACCGACCCACCACGCAAAGGAGTTGTCGTGCACACCCTCTCGAACGCCCCCCTGCGCACCGTCGTCTGGTCGACCGGCGGGGTGGGGTCCATCGCGATCGACGCGATCGCCCGCAGACCCGACCTGGAGCTGGCCGGGGTGTGGGTGCACTCGCCGGAGAAGGTCGGCAGGGATGCCGGTGAACTCGCCGGAGGGGAGCCGCTCGGGGTGACGGCCACCGATGACGCCGACGCGCTGATCGCCCTGCAACCCGACTGCGTGGTGTACGCCGCGAGCGGGCCGGACCGCGACGGCGGCGCGGTACCGGACTACCTGCGCCTGCTCGCTGCCGGGATCAACGTCGTGTCGACATCGTCGACCAGCCTGGTCTACCCGCCGGCCTACTACTCGCCGGACTGGCGGGATCAGCTGCAGGAGGCGGCGACATCGGGGCTCGCCTCGTTCTACGCGTCGGGCATCTTCCCGGGGTTCGGCTCCGACCAACTGGCACTGTTGCTCACCACGCAGTCGAAGAAGATCGATGTCATCACGGTCACCGAGATCGCCCTCAACGACCACTACCCGGTGGCGGACGTGATGATGGACGGGATGGGGTTCGGCAGGCCGCTGGACTTCGAACCGATGCTCAAGACGCCGGGCTTCATCGAGATGGCCTGGAAGGCGCCGATCCACCTGATCGCCGATGGTCTGGGGGTCGAGGTCACCGAGGTGCGCGGCACCCTGGACCGGCGCGTCACCCACCGCGACATCGAGGTCGCCTTCGGCACCATCCCGGCGGGCACCTGCGGCGCGGTGCGCACCAGGGCGGCCGGGGTGGTCAACGGTCGCGAGGCGGTGGTGGTCGAGCACATCATCCGGATGGCGCGCGATGTGGGCCCGGACTGGCCGACATCGGAGTTCGACGCGACCTACCGGGTCGACGTCTCCGGCGACCCCGACATCCACTGTGCGATGAACCTCGGCGCCGCCGAGGGCCATGGCGCCGGCCGGGCCGCGATGGCGGCCACCGCGATGCGCGTGGTCAACGCCGTCCCGTACGTCGTCGCGGCGCCGGCCGGTCTGCTCAGCTCGCTGGACATGCCGAACACCCTGCCCCGCTACGCCTTCGAGTGAGGGAGTCGACATGACCACCGCCGAGATCTATTACGACCCGTTCGACTTCGACATCGACGACAATCCGTACCCGGCCTGGAAGCTGCTGCGGGACGAGGCGCCGCTCTACTACAACGACAAGCACGACTTCTACGCGTTGAGCCGCTACGAGGAAGTGTCGCGGGAGTTGCCGAACTGACAGGTGTTCCGTTCGGGCCACGGCACCACGATGGACATCATCACCAGCGGGGTGCAGGTGCCGCCCGGCGTCATCCTCTTCGAGGACCCTCCGCTGCACGACCTGCACCGCAGGCTGCTGTCGAGGGTGTTCACCCCGCGCCGGATGGCCGCGATCGAACCGCTCACCCGGCGGTTCTGCGAGCGTGCGCTTGACCCGCTGGTCGGGGCGACGGAGTTCGACTTCATCGCCGATCTGGGCGCGATGGTGCCGATGCGCACGATCGGCTACCTGCTGGGCATCCCCGAGGAAGGCCAGCAGGCCATCCGGGACAACACCGACCGCGCCATCGGCCTCAAGGACGGCTCGTCCTACGTCGTCGCCGAGGGTGCGTTCGAGCAGGCGTACGAGTTGTTCACCGGCTACATCGAGTGGCGGGCCGAGCATCCGTCCGACGACCTGATGACCCAACTGCTCAACGCCGAAATCGAGGACGGTGAGGGGGGTGTGCGGAAGCTGACCCGCACCGAGGTGATGACGTACACCAGCATGATCGCCGGGGCGGGCAACGAGACAACCACCCGGCTGATCGGTTTCGCCGGCCAACTGCTGTCCGATCACCCGGATCAGCGCGCGGAACTCGTGGCCGATCCGGGGTTGATCCCCCATGCGATCGAGGAGGTGTTGCGCTACGAGGCCCCATCGCCCGTGCAGGCCCGCCACGTCGCACGCGACGTCGAGTTCCATGGCCGGCGCGTTCCGTCGGGTTCGGTGATGCTGCTGCTCAACGGGTCGGCCAACCGGGACGAGCGCCACTTCCCCGATGGTGAACGCTTTGACATTCACCGCCGCGGAGCGCATCTGAGCTTCGGGCAGGGTCTGCACTTCTGCCTGGGATCGGCGCTGGCGCGGATGCAGGCGCGAGTCGCGATCGAGGAGGTGCTTAAGCGCTGGCCGGAATGGGAGGTCGACTACAGCGCCGCGGCGATGGCGCACACGAGTTCGGTTCGGGGCTGGGGACGGTTGCCCGTCCGACTGGGCTAACCGGCGACGACGCCGCGGAGGCTGGTGTCTCGGACGTGGATCAGCGAGGCCCTCGTGCCGATGTCGCGCAGGATGTTCTCCGGAATCCAGCTCACGCCTAGGACGGATCGCGCCAGCATCTCGACCGACGGGGTGTTGGCGGTGATCTCGCCGTCCCGAACAGCCTGTGCCAACAATGCTTTCATCTGACGTAGCCGTTTGGCGTACAGCCAGCCCGGGTTGGGCGTATCCGGTGGGGACAACCGCATCCAGGCGAGCTGGATCCGGAACTCGTCGCCGAACCGGTCCAGCGCGTTGGTGTGGATCCAGCTGATCGCGTCGAGCTTCTCGATCGTGGACGAGTCCGACTGCAGCACGCTGGTCCAGCCGACGGCGATCTTCTCGCCGAACGACCGCATGATCGCGGCCAGCAGTTGATCTTTCGATCCGATCAGCCGGTAGACGGTCCCGGTGCCCAGCCCGGCCGCCGAGGCGATGTCGCGCACCGTGGTGTTCTCGTAACCGCGCCGGCCGAACTCGCTGCGGGCCACCGCCCGGACGTGCGACGTCTTTTCGTCGACACCGGTGTCGGTGTCGCCGTGCCACATGGCGACGACGTGGTCGGCCGCGACGAAGGCAGCCGACGCGTCGAGTTCGGCGTCGGTGGGCTGTCCGTTGGCGACCCCCTCGAGCAGGATGCGGCTGAGCATGGCGGCGGACTTGTCGGTGGCGGCCCGGTGCCGCATCACATCGAGTCCGACCTGCAGCATGGTCGAACAGATCCGCTCGGCGAGCACCGACAGATCGACGTCGGCGCGCAGGTATCCGCTCCAGCGCGCCGCCCGCAGCGTCTGCGACATGGCATCCAGCGTCGCCGTCGGCCGGAGGCGGGCCAGTTCGACGAGCTCGGGATTGGGGCTGGGACTCTCGTAGAACGACATCTGCAGTGCCGCACGGTGTGCGACCGCGCAGCGGGCGATGGCCGTGCCGAGTTCTGCGATCCGCTCGGACGCCGCCCGGGGGTCCGCGTCGTCCAGTCGGTCCTGCGCTTGCGCGGCGATGCGGTCCAGATCGTCGTGGTAGCGCCGCAGCAACTCGACCAGCAGCGCCTCTTTGGACTCGAAGTGGTGATAGAGGCTGCCGGGGAGAATGCCCGCGGCATCCGCGATCTCCTGCAGGGAGGTGCGCAGGCCCGACGTGGCGATCAGCGTCGCGGCGGTCTGCAAGATCTCGGTGCGGCGGGTGCCGTCGTCATGGGCGAGACCGGTGGACGGACGCGAGCCGAGCGCACCCCCCGGCGCGCTGCGTGGCCCCGCCGTCACCTGCGAACGCCCCACGACATCTCCACGAGCTCCTACTCCCGTCGCGACGACATCCGGCGGCGAGGGCGAATCCTGCCGGCGAACCGACCCAATGTTTGCTTCACGCTACCAGAGGACACCCAGACATGAGGTGGCTCGTCGTCGCGAAACCGCCGGTAGAGGCCGTGCGGGGAAGTGGGAAGAGTGGCCGGCGAGGCTATCCCGTCACGACGACACCGGCAGGCCCTTGGCGAGGTCCAGGACGGTCACGGTGTCGGTGCCCGACTTCTTGAGTCGTTCCGACGACCGGAAGCCGAGATCGACATCGGTCGCCTGGGCCCGCAGCGCGCCGACGGTCAACTGGTCCTTGGGCAGATGGGAGAACATGTCGAAGGAGTACAGCCGCAACGCGTTCTCGTGGGTGATCTTGTCCACCTCGATGTCACTGACGCCGTCCAGGTAGAGGGCGAGCGTCTCCGGCGCCACCGGCCAAGTGGAATCCGAGTGCGGATAGTCGCATTCCCACGCCACCATGTCCATGTTGAGCTTGTGACGCGTCTCGATGCCGAAGCTGTCGTCGATGAAGCACAGCGCGATGCGGTCGAGGAAGACCTCGCTCGGGAGCTTGTCGCCGAAGTCCTGGTGGGTCCATGCACGGTGCATGGAGTACACGCGGTCGATCCGCTCCAGGAAGTAGGGCACCCAACCGATGCCGCCCTCGGAGAGTGCGAAGGTGAGGTCGGGGAACCGGCGCAGCGTGGGCGACCAGATGAGATCCGCCGCGGCCTGCACGATGCTCATCGGTTGCAGCGTCATCATCGTGTCGACCGGGGCGTCGACCGAGGTGATGACCACGCTCGACGACGAACCGATATGCAGGTTGACGATGGTGTTGGTGTCACTGCAGGCCTGCCAGAACGGATCCCAGTGCGGATCGTGCAGCGACGGGTACTGCAGCTTGGTCGGATTCTCCGAGAAGGTGACCGCATGGCAGCCCTTTTTCGCGACCCGGCGGACCTCGTCGGCCATCAGCTCGGGGTCCCAGATCGGCGGGAGCGCCTGCGGGATCATCCGGCCGGGATACGCGCCGCACCATTCGTCGATGTGCCAGTCGTTGTAGGCGCGCAGCACGGCGAGTCCGAGGTCCTTGTCCTGGGCGCGGGCGAAGTACTGACCGCAGAACTGGGGGTAGGAGGGGAAGTTCAGCGCGGCGGCCACCCCGTTGGCGTTCATGTCCCGGATGCGTTCGTGGATGTCGTAGCACCCTTCGCGGATCTCGCTGAGCTTTGTCGGCTCGGCGCCGTACTCGTCCGGCGGGCGGCCCGCGACGGCGTTGAGGCCGACGTTGGTCGCCTCCTGGCCCTCGAATACCCACGCATCGGTGCCGTCGGCGCGCTGAATCAGTTTGGGCACATCGTCTTTGTACTTGTCGGGGATGTGGCCCTCGAACATGTCGGGCGGTTCGACGAGGTGGTCATCCACCGAGACCAGTACGAAATCGTTCATCTCCATGCGGCCCGACGATAGTTCGGAACGAATGTTTGGTCAACGGTCTCGGGGCGCAGGACTCCATTGACGGGCCCGAACGGCTTCATTAGGGTCTGAACAAAGATTAGGTTGACTGTCCATCTGCAGTCGGGGCCGGAGGTGCCGTGTCGTACGAGAGTTCTGCCGAGCCGATCAAGATCGGCTACCTGATGGACTTCCTGCTCTCGGAGGACTTCCCGCAGCACTACCGTGACGACCTCACCCTTCCGTTCGACATGGTGTTCGAGGACGCTCTGGCGAACGGCGTCATCGATCGTCCTGTCGAGGTCGTCTACCGCGAGGTGGAGGGCCTGCCGAAGGGGTCCGTCAAGGCGGTGATCGACGCCTACCAGGAACTGGTGGACGAGGGCTGCCTGGTGATCTTCGGGCCCCACATCGGGGACAACGCGGTGGCGATCAAGGAGGCGCTCGACGAGCGGTTCCGCGTCCCCGCGATCAGCGTGACCGGTTCCGATCAGGCACTCGGTGAGTGGTTCTTCGCCTTCCCCATGGGATCCCACTTCGACGAGCCGATCTTCTGGACCGACCTGCTGGTGAAGGGCGGCCACACCGAGGTCGGCGCGCTGGTGGAGCAGTCCCTGGTCGGTGAGGCCTACATCGCGAACTTCCGGAAGGCCTGCCGGCAGCGTGGTATCCGCATCGTGGCCGAGGCGGCGATCGCACAGACCGCGCAGGATGTGCGCGACGCGGTGCGGACGCTGCACGAGGCCAAGGCGCAGGCGATCGTCCACGCGGGGTTCGGCTTCGGTGTGGTGTTCGTCAATCCGGCACTGGCCGAACTGGACTGGGACCCGCCGCGGTTCGCCGGCACTGCCTTCGAGAACGCCTGGATCAACCAGGTGATGTGGAACGCATTCATGGGCTGGACGGGAATCGACCAGTACGACGAGGGCAACCCGGTGGGTCAGCGTTTCCTCGACCGTTTCGAGGAGCGGACCGGCCGGCGCCCGCAGTGGTGTGTGCCGGTGGTCAACCGTGATGTCGCGGTGGCCATCCTGCATGCGGTCGCCGATGCGCATCCGCTCAGCCCACGCGGGGTGAAAGAGGCGCTGGAGCGAGTCAAGTCGGTGCCCGCCGCGTCCGGAGCGCCCGGTACCCGGATCTCGTTCGGCAACTGGACCCGTCGGGGTTGGATGGGCTCGGGCTACCTGGGGCCCGCCGGTTGGAGGCCGACGGCGTGAACTCCCGTCTGGTCGCGCGCTTCGGCGAGGAGTAGCCCGGTGACAGGGGGGACCGGGGCGCGCAGTGTGGTCATCACCGGCGCCTCGCGGGGACTGGGCCTGGCCTCGGCCGCGCTCCTCTACCGCAGGGGATGGACCGTGGTGGCGGCCATGCGGTCCGTCGACGCGGGGATGGCCCGGTTGCAGGAGGCGACGGGCGCGGGCACCACCGACTCCCGGCTCATCGGGGTGACGCTGGACCTGACCGATCCGGCGTCGGTGGGCCGGGCGGCGACCGACATCGAACGGTCGGTCGGGGCCCCCTACGGCCTGGTCCACAATGCCGGGATCTCGGCGGCGGGCATGGTAGAGGAGATCCCGATTCCACTGTGGGAGAGGATGTTCGCGACCAACGTGTTCGGCCCGGTCGCGCTGACGAAGGCGCTGCTGCCGTCGATGCGGAACGCGGGGCGGGGCCGCATCGTGCTGGTGTCGAGCGAGAGCGGGGTGCGGGGGATGCCCGCCACCGCGCCCTACTCGGCGGTGAAGGCCGCGCTCGAACGCTGGGGCGAATCCATGGCCGGCGAGGTCGCCCCGTTCGGGATCGGGGTCACCGTGCTGGTGTCCGGCACCTACGACACCGACATCATCACCGATGCCGGCACGACGGACTGCCGGGATCTCGACGGCCCGTACGCGCGCCACCACCGGACGATGGACCGGCGGGGGCGGGCGGCGATGCGGTACGCCGCGCGCTCGCCCGAGGCGTTCGCCTCCGGACTGGCCAGGGCGCTGGACGGGACGAAACCCTTCGACCGGCGGGCGGTGGGTCCGGACGCCCGGATGCTCGTGGCGGCCGCCCGGGTGCTGCCGCCGTCCGCGATGCACCACATGATCCGGGTGATGATGGGGATACCGCGGTTCGGGGCGCTGCGGGCCCGGCCCGGCGACGTCGCCCCCTGATCCGGGATCACTTGGTGCGGATGGTGATCCCGCGCAAAGTGGTGTCCCGGGCGAGGATCAGCGCGTTGCGGGTGCCGATCTCCTGCAGGATGTTCTCCGGGATCCACTGTTCACCGATGATGCACCGGCTCAACATGTCCGCGGTCGGGCTGTCGACTCGGATGTCGTCAGCGCGCAGACCCTCGGACAGCAGGGCCTTCATCTGACGGATCCGGGTGGCGAATGACCATGCGGGGTTGGCCGAGTCGGGGGGCGATTGCCGCAGCCAGGCCAGCTGGATCCGGAACTCGTCCGGGAACTGGTCGAGTGCGTTGATGTTCAACCAGCTCAGGGCGTCGAGCTTCTCCACCGTCGTGGAATCCGTGCGGACGATCGCCGCCCACCCGCCACCGACCTTGTGCCCGAACTCCAGCATGATCGACATCAACAGCTCGTCCTTGGAGCCGATGATGCGGTACACCGTGCCGGTGCCCAGGCCGGCGGCCGACGCGATGTCGCGGATGGTCGTCATCTCGTAGCCGCGACGGCCGAACTCCGCGCGCGCCACCGCCCGCAGGTGAGCGGCCTTCAGGTCGGTGTCGTCCTCGGTGTCGACCCAGCTGTCGATGATCTCCTGGGCGGCGGTGAAGGCGTGCGACCGGTCCAGGTCGGCGTCCAGTGGCGCGGTGGCGGCGAGGCCGTGCAGGGCGATCCGACATTTCAAGGCGGCGACGTCATCGGATGCCGCGTTGTGCCGGATGACGTCGAGGCCGACGTGCAGCATGCTCTGGCAGAGTCGGTCGGCGAGGGTGGGCAGGTCGACATCGGACCGGATCTCGCCACTCCAGCGCCCTGCACGCAGCGTCTGCAGCATCGCGGCCTGGATCTTCGACGGTGCCAGGGTGGTCAGTTCGCGCAGCTCGGGATCATTGCTCGGCCCCTCGAAGAAGGACATCTGTAGCGCGGCGCGGTGCTCTACCGCGCACCGGGCGATCGCACGGCCGAGTGCGGTGAGCTGTTCGGCGACCGGCCGGGGGTCGGCATCGTCGACGCGGGCCAGGGCGACGTCGCCGATACGGTCAAGATCCGCGTGGTACAGCCGGATCAGCTCGACGAGGATGGCTTCCTTCGATTCGAAATGGTGGTAGAGGCTGCCCGCGAGAATGCCTGCGGCGTCGGCGATCTGCTGCAGAGAGCTGCGCAGGCCCGAGGTCGCGAAGACGGAGTTCGCCGTCTGGAGGATCTCGGTGCGGCGGGTCGCGTCAACCGACGGCGGGTTGGTGACGGCAGCGAGGCGCTTGCCACCCTGGGCCTTATTGGCCGCAGGACGACTGCGTCT
The DNA here is from genome assembly GCF_030519285.1 of Mycolicibacterium arseniciresistens. NCBI lineage: Bacteria > Bacillati > Actinomycetota > Actinomycetes > Mycobacteriales > Mycobacteriaceae > Mycobacterium > Mycolicibacterium arseniciresistens. The sequence continues at coordinate 18,144 of NZ_JAUMSQ010000080.1, read as the reverse complement.
GGTGTTGCGCCCTCTCGCGTCCGCGCCCGTCATCACTGCAGATCCTAGCTTCACCTCGCAGATCCGAGGGGGCTCAGCCCGCGCGTTCGGGGAAGGCAACCTCGGCGTTGTCGGGCATTGCGCTGATACCCCGTCGCTCGCAAACCTGCAGCACCTCGTCGACGATCGACTCCGGCACGATGAAGCTGTCGGTGGCCGACACCTCGTCCAGGTGTGCCTCGATGTCCTCGGCGATGGGATCGCTCGCCGCGTCGGCCAGCCAGCCGTCGCCGAGTCCGACGAACACCCGTGCGTAGCGGCCGGCGCACGCCGAGTAGTTGCGGTGGGTGAAGGTGCAGTTGCGGCTCGCGAGGAACGTCACCAACGGGACGACGAGTTCGGGCCGGATCGCTCGCATGAACCCGGACTCGGCGAGGAACTTCTCGTCACCGACGGTCTCGGTGACCATCCGCGAGAAGCCGGTGGGCAGCACGGCGTTGGAGGCGATGCCGTGCGCGGCGCCCTCGATGGCGATGACATTGGACAGCCCGACGAGTCCCGTCTTGGCCGCCGCATAGTGGGCCTCCATCGGCTGGCCGAAGTTGCCGGCCGACGAGGACACGAACACGAACCGGCCGTATTCCTGCCGCTTCATCAGTGAATAGGCGGGCCGGCTCAGGTAGAAGCCGCCGTCGAGGTGCACGGCCAGCATGCGCCGCCAGTCGTCCGCGGAGAGTGCGTCAAACGGGATGCTGTTGAAGATCCCCGCGTTGCTGACGACCACGTCGAGGCGGCCGAACGCCTCGACCGCCCGGTCGACGATCGCCTGACCGCCCTCGGCCGTGTCCACCGAGTCGTAGGACGCGACGGCCCGGCCACCGGCGGCGGTGATCTCGGCGACCACATCGTCGGCGACAGCGGTGTCGGATCCCTTGCCGTGCATCGTGCCGCCCAGATCGTTGACCACCACGGCGGCGCCGCGGCGCGCCAGGTCGAGGGCATACAGCCGGCCCAGCCCCCGACCGGCGCCGGTCACTACTGCGACCTGTCCATTAAAATCGATCATGTCGTCCTCCTGACGAGTTCGCGTCCGAGCCGCTCGGCGTGTTCGCCCGGCGGTCCGAGGAATCGGCTGAATCCCAGCAGCCGGCGCAGGTACAGCTGGGCGTCGTGCTCCCAGGTGAACCCGATGCCGCCGAACACCTGGATCGCCGTGTCGCCGACCCCGGCCAGCCGTCCGGCGAACGCTTTGAGCCGCAACGCCGCCCGGTGCCGCTCGAAGCGGTCGGCGGCATCGGCCGCCCACAGGGCGTATGCGACGCCGCTGCGCGCGAGCTCCACGGCCTCGTACATGTCGACGCACATGTGCGCGACGGCCTGGAAACTGCCGATGGGGGCGCCGAATTGATGACGCACCTTCGCGTGGTCCACCGTCAGCTGCAGTAGTCGCCCGGCCGCACCGAGCGCGTCGGCCGCCCAGGCGATCACCAGGTCGTCGACGAGCGCCTCGACCGCGCCCTCGTCGGCCACGGCGACGCGATCGCCGCGAGCGCCGTCGAGGTCGACCCGGAACGGCTTGCGCGTCATGTCGATCGCGGCCTCAGCGGTGACGCTGACCTGCGGGGAAGTCAGGGGCACCGCACCCAGCGCCGGCCGTGGACCCGCGCCGACCACCAGGAGCACGTCGGCGGCGGCGGCGTCGGGAACGCCCTCGATCGACCCGTGGACGGTGACGGACCCGTCGCGCTCGGTCAGCGTGAGCGCATCGCCGTCCGCCGGGGCGGCAACCGCGACCCTCAGCGAGCCGTCGGCGATGCCACCGAACAGTGCGGCGGCGCGATCGCCGTCGGCGCCGAACCGCGCCAGCGCCCGCGGTGCGGCCACCGCGGTGGACAGCAGCGGGCCGGGATACAGCGCGGCGCCGAGCTCCTCGCACACCAGGCCGGCGTCGGTCATCGACATCGCCTCGCCGCCGTGTTCCACCGGAATCAGCAGCGCCGTCGCGCCGAGGTCGACCAGACCGCGCCAGACCTCGTCGGTGGTGCCCCGGGGGTCGTCGAGCATGCGCCGCACGTGTGTCGAGATGCCCGCCCGGTCGGACAGGTATCGGCGCACGGTGTCGCGCAGGGCGAGCTGTTCGTCGCTGAGCTCGAGGTTCATCGGCGCGGCAGTCCCAGCACCCGTTGGGCGGTGATGTTTTTGTTGATCTGGGTGGTGCCACCCGCGATGGTCAGCGCGTGGGAGGTCAGCCGGAACTCGTCCCACCGTCCCGCGGCGGCGCCGGGATCCAGGGTGTCGAACGCCAGCGCAGCCATGTCCTTACCGATCTCGCCCCAGACCGACTTGGCCAAACTGGCCGTGGCGAACCCGTTGCCGCCGTTCATCCCGGCCGAGATGGAGCGCCGGCACAACACCTCGAGGAACGCGATCCGCACATCGAGTTCCCCGAGCCGGCGCAGCGTGGTCGGGTCGTCGAGCGCTGATCCGGTGGCGGCGAGATCGGTGACGAGGTCGCGCAACCGGACCTGCATCTCGGCGTACAGCCGCGCGGCGGCTGCGCGTTCGTAGCTCAGGGTGGTGGTGGCCACCTGCCAGCCGTGATTCAGGGGTCCGAGAAGCGCGTCCGCGGGTATCCGCACGTCGTCGAAGAAGACCTCGGCGAAGTCGGCGCTGCCGTTGAGCGTGACGAGCGGGCGCGCCTCGATGCCGGGCAGGGTCATGTCCACGATCAGACACGAGATGCCCTTGTGCTTCGATGCTTCCGGATCGGTGCGGACGTACAGCTGACACCAGTCGGCGCGGTGTCCGAGGGAGGTCCAGATCTTCTGGCCGTTGACGACGAAGTGGTCCCCGTCGCGGACGGCCCGGGTGCGCAGTGCTGCCAGATCGGAGCCGGCCTCGGGTTCAGACATGCCCTGGCACCAGATGTCGTCGGCGCGCAGCATCCGGCTGAGCAGTTGTTCCTTCTGGGCGTCGGTGCCGTACTGCATGATCGCCGGGGCGATGTTGTTGATGCCGATGATGTTGAGCGGGGCTGGTACCCGCGCCCGCGTCGTCTCCTCGGCGTAGACCAGCTGCTCCAGCGGGGTGGCGCCACGGCCGCCGTACTCGCGGGGCCAGGACACGGCGGCCCAGCCGGCGTCGGCGATGGTGGCGTTCCACTCTCGCAGCGTCGCGAACGCGCCGTCGTCGGCACCGCGACGATCGTCGCTGTCGATGACCGCGTCGGTCAGGTGGGCGGACAGATAGGCCCGCAACTCCTTGCGGAACAGCTCGGCCTCCGGCGGGTACGAGAAGTCCACGGCTGTCGGCAACCTCCGGTTGTTTGACTCGGGTGAGCGCGAACTCTACGTTGGAACAGATATTTGGTCAACGGAGCGGGTTCGCAAACGGGGGTGGTCCGGTGGCCGGTGACACGGGAAACGAGGTCGACGGCGACCGGTTCTGCGGGCTCGCGATGCTGGCCTCCGCGCTGGCGCACCGGGCGATGGCGGTGGCACCGGGGGAGCCCGGCGAGCCGCCGTGGACCGACGGCGACACCGTGTTCGTCGACCCGACCGCCGATGCCGGCGCGCACCTCGAGTCGGTCGCGGTGCAGGCGTCCCTCGTCGCCGCAGGCAGCCTGACGCCGGACGTCGTCGCCGCACTGGTGCGTCATCCGCGAACCGCGCGCCGGTATCTCGCCGTCGAAGGTCACCGCGCCCTGATCGCGAACGACGCGCTGCTCCCCAGGTCGCTGGGCGCGATCGCCGATCGGGCGCAGGGCGGGCGAAGCGACTCGGCCGCCGCGTCGCTGGCGATTGCGTCGTCGCGCGATGCAGTCGACCAGCCGCCGGCGTGTTTCGGGGTGATCCGCCCGAAGAAGGTGCTGACGGCGAACCGCCGGGCTGCCGCGCAGGTGGACCACGAGAACGCGGGGCACGTCCCGAGGCGCGTCGACGAGAAGCAGGCCCTCGAGGAGCTCGACGACGGCGAGGTCGATGACACCGACGACCCCGACATGTTCACCAGTCCCGTCGGCGGCGGCGGCGCCCTGGGCAAATGGTTCAAGAAGATGTTGTCGTCGACCCGCAAGACGGGCAGCGGCGGTGGACCGCCGGGCGCGGATTCGCCGACTCACCGGGTCAATTCGGCCAAGAGGGGTGCGAATGCGGTGTCCTCCTCGGCTCCCGCGTCGGCCGAAGAGGGCGCCGACATCCCATCGGGCGGCGTCACCTACCCGGAGTGGGACGTCCGGCGCAGGAGTTACCGCCCGGACTGGTGCACCGTGCGGGAGGTCGACCCGCAGGTCAAGGCGTCGGCGCCGCAGGGAATCGACGGTGCCATCGGGGTTCGCAGGCCGCTTGCGCGGCTCGGGATGGGACTGCACCGTCGCCACCGACAGCCGCAAGGCGACGACATCGACATCGACGCCGCCGTGGAGGCGCGGGTCGAGGCCAGGGCCGGGTCGGTACCGGATGAGGCGGTCTACCTCGACAGCCTTCGTCGGCGCCGGGACCTGTCCGTGCTGCTGCTGCTCGACGTGTCCGGATCCACTGCCGAACCGGGAACGGTGGGCCGGACGGTGCACCAGCAGCAACGCGAGGCGGTCGCGCACCTCATGGTCGCGCTGCACGATCTCGGCGACCGCGTCGCGCTCTACGGATACTTCTCGGCCGGGCGGAAAGACGTGACGATGGTGCCGGTCAAGCGGTTCGACGACCACGTGGACATCGGCGTGATCAGGAAGCTCAACAGCCTCGAACCGGGTGCGTACTCCCGGCTCGGGGCGGCCATCCGGCACGGGTCGTCGGTGGTGGAGTCGCGCGGGGGCACGTCGAGGAGGCTGCTGGTGGTGGTCTCCGACGGGCTGGCCTACGACCACGGATACGAGCGTGACTACGGCGCGGCGGATGCCAGGCGCGCCCTCACCGAGGCCCGTCGCAGGGGCACCGGCTGTGTGTGCCTGACGGTGGGTGCGAACACGGACGTGACGTCGTTGCGGCGGGTTTTCGGCACCGCGGCACATGCGACGATGGGCCGGCCCGACCAGCTCGCGGGCGTGATCGGTCCGCTGTTCCGCTCGGCACTGCGGGCGGCGGAGGTCCGCCGCCGCGTGGCGTGAACTCGTCACGGGGGGCTGATGTGCTGTGCCGGAATGAGGTTGACCGTGATACGGCTGGCTGGATCTCCTCGAAACATTCAAAACAAACATCTGTTCCGGCTAGTGTCGACCCATCGCGACGACGCGGTGGAGAATGGGGTGTGCGATGGCAGGCGAACTCGGGCTGGTCGCCCGGAACGGCGCACACGAGCAGTCCGGTGCCGAACGTCCCTATTACGCGCCGGTCGGCAACGAAGAGGCCGTCTTCACGGCGGCGTTCCGCCAGGGGCTCTCGGTGGTCCTGAAGGGCCCGACCGGGTGCGGTAAGACCCGGTTCGTCGAGGCGATGGCGTACCAGCTCGGTCGCCCCCTGATCACCGTCGCCTGCCATGACGACCTGACCACCGCGGACCTGGTCGGCAGATATCTGCTGCAGGGTGACGAGACGGTGTGGGTGGACGGCCCGCTGACCCGCGCGGTCCGCGAGGGTGCGATCTGCTATCTGGACGAGGTGGTCGAGGCCCGCCAGGACACCACAGTGGTGTTGCATCCGCTCGCCGACCATCGCCGCCAGCTGCCGATCGAGCGCCTGGGGGTGACGCTCGACGCGGCGCCCGGCTTCGGCCTGGTGGTGTCCTACAACCCCGGCTATCAGAGCGTGCTGAAGGATCTGAAGGATTCGACGCGGCAGCGGATGGTGGCCATCGAGTTCGGTTTCCCCGCCGCCGAGCTGGAGGAGAAGATCGTCGCGCACGAAGCCGGGGTCGACATGGCCACGGCGGCCGAACTGGTGCGCTTCGGGCAGGCGATCCGCCGGTCGGAGACCGGGGGACTGCGGGAGGTCGCGTCCACCCGGGTGCTCGTGGCCGCAGGCCGCCTGACGGTTGAGGGGCTGACGATGCGCGAGGCCGCGACCGCCGCGATCGCCGGCCCGCTCACCGACGACCCGGTGGTGAGCCGCGGCCTCGTCGAGATGATCGACGTGTACCTCGGTGCACCGGCCGGGTGATTGACGCTGCTCAGCGGCACCGCTATGGTCTGAACAAATATTAGGTCGATACGGAATCGCGACGGCACACCGCGGATCAACCGAGGAGGTCAGATGTCGTACGAGAGCACTGCGGAGCCCATCAAGGTCGGTTACCTGATGGACTTCACACTGCCTCCAGGATTTCCGGACGAGCTGAAGGCGTCGTTCACCCGTACCTTCGACCTCGTCTTCGAGGAGGCGGTCGAACAGGGGCTGATGGACCGCCCGGTGCAGATGATCTACCGCGAGGTCGAGGGCCTGCCCAAGGGCTCGGTCAAGGCCGTGATCGACGCCTACGGTGATCTCGTCGACGAAGGCTGCCTGGTGGTGTTCGGGCCCAACATCACCGACAACTGCGTGCCGACGCGCGAGGCCATCGAGGAGCGGTTCAAGGTGCCGGCGGTCAGCGTGACCGGCACCGACGACTGGCTGGGCGAGTGGACGTTCGCCTTCCCGCAGGGATCGATGACCGACGAACCCATCTTCTTGGCCGATCTCGTCGCCAAACGGGGTCTCACCGAGATCGGCGTACTGGTAGAACAGAGCCTGATCGGCGAGAGCTACTTACGCAATCTGCGAAGTGCATGCGCGCGCAAAGGGATTCGCATCGTTGCGGACGCGGTCATCGCGCAGACGGCGCAGGACATCAACGCCGCGGTGAGCGTGCTGCACGACGCCAAGGCCGAGGCGATCGTGCACCTCGGCTTCGGTTTCGGGATCGTCTTCATCAACCCCGCGCTCGAGGCGGTCGACTGGGATCCGCCTCGGTTCACGACCACGGCGTTCCAGAACGCCTGGGTCAACCCGATCATGTGGAACGCGTTCCTGGGGTGGGTCGGGGTGGACCAGTACGACGAGGGCAATGCGGTCGGCCAGGACTTCCTGGATCGCTATGCGCAGAAGTACGACGGCAGCAGGCCCGAGTACTGCGTGAGTGTGGTCAATCACGATGTCGCGGCGACGCTGGTGCGGGCCTTCACCGACGCCCATCCGCTCAGCCCGCGCGGGGTCAAGGAGGCACTCGAGCGGGTCAAGATGATGCCCGCCGCGTCGGGAGCGCCCGGAACCCGTGTCTCGCTGGGCAAGTGGACCCGCCGTGCCTGGATGGGGTCGGGCTACCTGGTGGCCCGCACGCTCGACCCCGACGGCGTCAACTCTCGTCTCGTCGACCGCTTCGGGCAGGAGTGACGATATGACCACCAAGGTCACCGCGGCGTCGGTCTCGCCCGGCGATGCGCCGGCGACCGGCCGGAGGAGCTGCGGCGGATGGATCGCGATCGTGGCGCTCATCGCGTTCTTCGCGCTGTTCGCGCTTTCATCCCGCCGGCATCTCGACCCCCGCGTCGCCAATCCGGACGTCGAGGGCCGGCCGCGGCCGGTCGACTTCCTGTTCGGCTTCGACCACTGGATCTACTTCCTCGAGATCGGCACCGTGCTGGCGCTCATCACGCTGGTGGCGGTCTTCGTCATCGGCTGGAAGCGCAACCCCGGTAGCCCGGTGATGCTGATGTTCCTGTGCACCACGCTGATCGTGTGGCAGGACCCGATCATGAATTGGGCGCCGTTCGCGGTGTACAACCCGGAGTTGCTGCACTGGCCGGAATCTTGGCCGCTGGTGTCCCTGTCGCCGACGGTGGAGCCCTTCGTGGTGTTCGGCTACGTGATGTTCTACTTCGGCCCGTACTTCCCGGCGGTGGCGATCCTGCGGAGACTGCAAAGGCGAAAGGGTCCGACGGCGTTCGTGTCCCGACGGCCGCTCGTGAGCCTCGGCCTCTTGACGCTGGTGATCGGATTCCTCTTCGACGCGGCGCTCGAGATCTCGCTGGTGCACACCGGGATGTACATCTACTCCCAGGTGATCCCGTTCGGATCCCTGTTCGCCGGCACGACGTTCCAGTTCCCCCTGATCTGGGAGTCCTTTTCCGTCTGCTTCGTGATGGTCCCCGCGGCGATCCTGTGTTACCGGGACGACACCGGCAAGTCCGTCGCCGAGAAGCTGGCCGCCAGAGCAAGATTAGTCCCGGCGAGGCCGGTGTTGGGGACCTTCGTCGTGATGTTCGTGATCATCAACGTCTCCTACTTCGCCTACGGGGCCTGGTTCGCGGTGATCAAGGCCAGTGGCGCGGCGACCGCGGTGGCCTGTCCGTGGCCGTACCCGGAGGCGAAGGTCTACGACCCCCAGGGTCACTACGAGAGGGAGGGCGCCGAAGGTCCGTTCTCGGTGGGCATCTGGTCCACCTGGATGAGTGGCCAGCCCGACGGACGGCCCGATGTCGAGCCACCGCCGCCCGGCGAAGGCGCCTGCGCGATCGAGAACACCGATGGCTGACCCGGGCGGCGTGCGCTGCGTCGTCATCACGGGCGCATCCCGCGGGTTGGGGTTCGCCTCGGCGAGCCACCTCTACGCGCAGGGGTGGCGGGTGGTCGCCGCGATGCGCACCCCGGAGACCGGGATGCCGCGGTTGCGCGCGGCGACCGGTGCGGACCCCCACGACGATCGGCTGATCGGCGTCGCGCTCGATCTCGGCGACCGGGCATCCATAGACGCCGCCGCCAAGGCGATCGAGGAGGCGGTGGGCGCGCCCTACGCCATCGTCCACAACGCGGGCATCTCCGCGGCGGGGATGGTCGAGGAGTCACCGGTGGATATGTGGGAGAACATGTTCCAGACCCACGTCATGGGTCCGCTACAGCTCACCCAGGCGCTGCTGCCTGCCATGCGATCGGCGGGACGCGGACGCATCGTGATGGTCTCGAGTCAGGGCGGTGTGCGTGGGATGCCTGCCATCGCCGCATACTCCGCGTCCAAGGGCGCCCTCGAACGGTGGGCTGAATCGATGGCGGGGGAGATCGCGCCGTTCGGACTCGGGGTGACGGTCCTCGTCGCGGGAACGTTCGACACCGAGATCATCACCGATGCGGGCACCACCGACCTACGCGACTTCGACGGGCCGTACGCGCCGCTGCACACGAAGATCGACAAGCGCGGTCGGCTCGCGATGCGGATCGCGAGGTCGCCCGAGAGGTTCGCGCGCGGGCTCGCCAAGGCGCTCGACGACACCGGACCGTATGCCAAGCACCCAGTCGGTCCCGATGCCCGGATGCTGATGATGTCGAGCCGGATGTTGTCCCAGGGCGGGATGTACCAGATGAGCCGGGTAGCGATGGGGCTGCCGCGTCAGGGGGCGGTCCGCGACGGCACGGCTTCCCTGACGGTGTCGCAACGTCTGATGATCGCCGCCGCGAAGACCCTGCCCGCGCCGGTCATGCACCGTATCGCGCTGCTGGTGATGAAGTTCAGTCCGCCACCGAAACCCCCCGAGGAGAACCAGTGACGGCAGATGTGACGACCCACGAGTCCAGGATGTTGGTCGACGGCGAACTCGTCGACGGTGAGTCGGGCACCTTCGCCGTCATCAACCCGGCGAACGAAGACGTGGTCGGCGCGGTCGCCGACGCCTCGGCCGCGGACATGAACCGGGCCATCGACGCCGCTCGCCGATCGTTCGACGAGACCGATTGGTCGACGAACCACCAACTGCGCCAACGGTGCCTGCTCCAACTCCACGAAGCGATCGAGGGCGAACTCGAGGAGTTGCGCGAAGAACTCATCCGTGAGGTGGGCGCACCCCGTGCGGTCACCCACGGCCCGCAGTTGGACGCGCCGCTGGCCGACGGACTCAAGTATCCGGCCCGGCTGATCGACAGCTTCCCGTGGGAAACCGACCTCGGTGACACGGTGGTGTCCGTCACCGGGGTGAACACCACGCGGAAGGTATGGCACGAACCGGTCGGGGTGGTGGGCGCCATCGTGCCGTGGAACTTCCCCTTCGAGGTGACGATCAACAAGCTCGGCCAGGCCCTGGCGGCGGGCAACACGGTCGTGCTCAAGCCGGCGCCCGACACCCCGTTGAACGCCACCCGGATCGGGCGGCTCATCGCCGAGAAGACCGACATCCCAGCGGGTGTGGTGAACGTGGTGACGGCATCGGACCACCTCGTCGGCGAGGAGCTCACGATCTCACCCAAGGTGGACATGATCTCGTTCACCGGATCGACCGCGGTCGGCAAACGGATCATGGAAAAAGGCGCCGCGACCATGAAGCGGCTGTTCCTCGAACTCGGTGGCAAGTCGGCGACGATCGTGCTGGAGGACGCCGACTTCAACTTCGCCTGCATGCTCGGCATCGGCCCGCTGATGCATGCGGGCCAGGGCTGTGCCGCGCCCACCCGGATGCTCCTGCCGCGCTCGCGGTACGCCGAAGGCGTGGCGATACTGAAGAACCTCTACGAGAACATCGCCGCAGGCGATCCGCAGGACCCGGGAACCATTTGCGGACCTGTCATCTCGGCCAGGCAGCAGGAACGCATCCTCGGCTACGTCCGCAAGGGGGTCGACGAGGGCGCCACCCTGCTGGTGGGCAGCACCGAGGCACCGGCGCGGTTCGACACGGGATTCTGGGTCGACCCGACCCTGTTCATCGACGTCGACAACGCGATGACCATCGCCCAGGAGGAGATCTTCGGACCCGTGCTGGTGGTCATCCCGTACGACGACGAGGACCACGCCGTCCGGATCGCGAACGACAGTGTGTACGGCCTTGCGGGCAACGTGATGTCGAGTTCACTGGACCGCTCGCTGGCCGTCGCGCGGCGGGTACGGGCCGGGTTCATCGGGCTCAACGGCACCGCGGGTTACGGCGCGGACACCCCGTTCGGGGGATACAAGGACAGCGGTGTCGGACGGCAGAACGGTCTCGTGGGATTCAGCCAGTACACCGAAGTCAAGTCAGTCGCCTACCCGGCCCAGTAGCGCGACCAGCAGTGAAGGAGTTCAGCCGTGGAGCAATTGTTCGACGACCTCGAGGATTTCGGTTCCTTCGACGACGCCGTCTCTGGTGATGTGCGGGACCCGTATCCGGAGCTGGCCCGGCTACGGCGGGAGGAGCCGATTCAGCGGATCGACATGTCCGCGATGCCCGGTGAGGAAGGCAAGCCCGTCTTCATCGTCTACCGCTACGAGGACGCGCAGCAGATGCTGCGCGACAACGTGACGTTCTCGTCTTCGGGGGTGATCGCGGCGTTCGGGCCGGTGCTCGGTGAACGCGTGATGCTCGGCATGGACGAACCGGTCCACGGCCGGCTGCGTGGCCTGGTGTCGAAGGCGTTCTCGCAGAAGTCCCTGGCGCGCTGGCAGGACGAGCTGGTGGGCCGCGTCGGCAACGAGCTCATCGACAAGTTCGCGGCGAACGGCAAGGCGGACCTGGTGAAGGAGTTCACCTTCGACTATCCGAGCCGGATCATCGCGGGCCTGCTGGGTCTGCCGCAGGAGGACTACCCGCAGTTCCAGCGCTGGTCCATCTCGCTGCTGAGCTGGATCATGAACCCGGAGCGGGGACTCGCCGCGGCGGCCGCCCTGTGCGACTACTTCGCGCCGATCCTCGAAGCCCGCAGGGCCGAGCCGAAAGACGACCTGATCAGCCTGCTCGCCGAGGCCGAGATCGACGGCGAGAAGCTGACCGACGAGGAGATCTTCTCGTTCCTGCGGTTGCTGCTCCCCGCGGGCGTCGAGACCACGTACCGGTCGCTGGGCAACCTGCTCTTCGCGTTGCTCACCGACACCACCCAGCTCGAGGCGATCCGTGCCGACCGCGCGCTGCTCCCGCAGGCCATCGAGGAAGCCGTGCGGTGGAATCCGCCCCTGCTCACCATCACTCGCACGACGACCTGCGACACCGAACTCGGTGGGGTGCAGATCCCGGAAGGCTGCTCGGTGCTGCCGATGCTCGGGTCGACGAACCGGCAGGAAGACCGTTGGGACAACCCGGACGAGTTCGACATCTTCCGCGCGCCGAAGGCAAGTCTCGGGTGGGGCCACGGCCTCCACGTGTGTCTCGGCATGCACCTGGCGCGGCTCGAGATGCGTACCGCGATCAACCTCCTGCTCGACCGGCTGCCCAACCTGCGGATGGACCCCGACGGGGACGACCCGCACATCCGCGGCCAGGTGTTCCGCTCGCCGACCGCACTGCCCGTACTCTTCGACCCCGCCTAGGAGCAGTGGTGACCGACACCCAGAACGACACCGAAGCCGACGTCACAACCGATTTCGAGAGCGTCGACTTCTTCACCGACCCCGACCTGGTGCCCGACCCCTATCCCTACTTCGACCACCTGCGGTCAAAGTGTCCGGTGGCGCCGGCGACGCCGTTCGGCGTGCTCACCGTCACCGGTTACGACGAAGCGCTAGCGGTGTACAAGGATCCGGCGTTCTCGTCGTGTGTGTCGGTGGCGGGGCCGTTCTCCGGCCTGCCGTTCGGCGCCGACGGCAGCGATGACGTGAGCGAGCTGATAGAGGAGCACCGCGCCTCGGTGCCGATGGCCGAGCACATCACCTCCCAGGACCCGCCGCTGCACACCCGCACCCGCGGCCTGATGAACAAGCTGATCACGCCCAAGCGCCTCAAGGAGAACGAGGACTTCATGTGGCGGTTGGCCGATCAGCAACTCGACACGTTCATCGAACGCGGGAGATCGGAGTTCTTGGCGGACTACGCCAAACCGTTCTCGCTGCTGGTGATCGCCGACCTGCTCGGCGTGCCTGCAGAGGACCACGACGAATTCAAGTCGGTCTTCGCGCTGGAGACGGTGGGGGAGTTGGGTAAGGAGGCGCCGACCACCCACAATCCGCTGCAGTGGCTGAACGACAAGTTCTACGCCTACATCGAGGACCGCAGGCGGACGCCGCGCGAGGACGTGCTGACCGAGTTGGCGGCGGCCAAGTACGAGGACGGGTCGACGCCGGACATCGAGGACGTGATGAACCTGTCGACGTTCCTGTTCGCCGCCGGCACCGAGACGACGACGAAGCTGGTCAGTTCCGCGGTCCGGTTCATCGGCGACAACCCGGGCTTCGAGGCCATGCTGCGCGACGACCGCAGCAAGATTCCGGCCTTCCTCGAGGAGACACTCCGGATGGAGAGTCCGGTCAAGTCCCATTTCCGGATGGCGCGCACCACCACCTCCATCGGCGACGTCGAGGTGCCCGCCGGAACCACCGTGATGGTGTTGCCCGGTGCGTGCAATCGCGATGAACGCAAGTTCGCCGATCCCGCGGAGTTCCGTCCCGACCGGCCCAACGTCCGCGAGCAGATCGCGTTCATCCGAGGCGTGCACTCGTGTCCGGGCGCACCACTGGCCCGGGCAGAGGGGCGGATCTCGCTGCACCGGATCCTGGACCGGATGAAGGACATCACCATCTCCGAAGAGCACCACGGTCCGGCACAGGACCGCCGGTATGCCTATGAGCCGACTTTCATCATGCGCGGACTCAGCGAACTGCACATCACCTTCACCCCGGTCGCGTAGGCCGGTCCACCACTCCCCGCTCGGCAGAAGAACAGGAGCACCACATGACCGGAAAGCTGGACGGCAAGGTCGCTTTCATCACCGGCGCGGCGCGCGGGCAGGGTCGCGCACACGCGATCGCGATGGCCAGGGAGGGCGCCGACATCATCGCCGTCGACATCTGCCGCGACATCCCGTCCAACCCGTACCCGCTGGCCACCCCCGACGACCTGGCTGAGACCGAGCGGGCGGTCAAGGGAATCGGCCGCCGGGTGGTGGCGCGGATCGCCGACGTCCGCGAGCGCCACGAACTGCGCGACGCCGTCGAGGCCGGGGTCGCCGATCTCGGGAAGATCGACACCGTGGTGGCCAACGCAGGCATCCTGCCGATGGCGATGGGCAATCCCGATCCGATGGGCTTCGTCGACGCGTCCGACGTCGACCTGCTCGGCGTGATGAACACCGTCGCCGTGGCCATTCCGCACCTGCCCGACGGCGCATCGATCATCGTCACCGGCTCGACGGCGGGGATGATCCGCGGCACCACCACGAGCCCGGACATGGGGCCGGGTGGCGCCGGCTACGGGTGGAGCAAGCGCATCGTGATGGAGTACGTCGACGAGATGTGCCTTCACCTGGCGCCGCGGATGATTCGCGTCAACGCCATCCACCCGACCAACTGCAACACCCACCTGCTGCAGAACGAGGGCATGTACGGCGTGTTCCGGCCGGACCTCAAGGCGGAGGGCAAGACGGCCACCCGCGAGGACGCCGAACCGCTGTTCAGCCTCTTCCAGGCGATGCCGATCCCGTACATCGAACCGGAGGACATGGCCAACCTCGGGGTGTTCCTCGCGAGCGAGGACAGTCGCTACATCACCGGCCAGCACATCCGCGTCGACGCCGGGTCACTGCTCAAGTGGCCCAACGGCCCCGGTGGCTGAGCGGAATTGCAGCGGTCAGTCGGGGCGGTGCAGGAAGCCGTGCAGGACCGCCTGGACCAGCTCGTCGATGATCGTTTCGCGCGGGGGTGGCAAGTTGCCGAAGAACGTCGACCGCAGCGCGACCATCCCGACGATCATCGACACCGTGGAGAGCGCAGGCAGGTCCGGCTGACTCGACTGCTTTCCGCGCAACTGCATGCCTTCGGCGCTGATCCGGCCGAGCATGGCGAGCGACCGGCGGATGTCGCCGATCCCGGTCGCTTCGGTGTCCTCGTCGCCGAGCCCGTCGGACGCGACGAGCGTCAGCAGCAGACCCTGGTGCTCGACGAGCACGTCGTAGAGCTGGCCGACGAACTGCCGCGACAGCTGTTCCTCATCGGTCTCGTCGGGGACGACAGCTCGCCAGGTGGCGGCGAACTCGTCGAGAAAAGTCGTGAACGGCACCACCAGCGCCTCGCGGAAAAGACCTGCCTTGGAGCCGAAGTGGCGGAACAACAGGTACTCGGTGACGCCGGCCGCCTCGGCGATCTCGCGGGTGGTGGTGCTGCGGTAGTCGCGGTGGGCGAACAGTTCGCGCGCGGCGTCGAGCAGAAGCCTGCGCGCCTCGCCCGGGGGCCGGCGCGCGCCTGCGCCGCTCTTCCTCGACGAGCTTCGCTCCGACACAGGAATTCACGATAGCCGTCCCTTGACCGGAAGCTCTTTAATAGTGTCCACTATTAAAGCTGGATGTCATCTGAGAGGAATCGAGCCGTGGGCCAACTCATCATGCTCGGAACGCTGTTCGGTTTGATCGCTCTGATATTCGGACTGGTGGTGTACTTCGACCCGGAAGCACGGGGACACCGGCCTGACGCGGCCGCGCAGGACGCCGACCGATGAGCACCGAACTGACCCCGGCCCTGATCGCCGGCCTGTCCTTCGCCTACGTCGGCGGAATCCTGTTCCTGGCCTACGGCATCTTCCTGAGCGTCCGGCGCGGGCGTCTGCATCCACTGCTGCTGGTGTCGATCTCGGCGATCTCGTTCTCGTGGATCGAAGCGCCCTACGACTGGGCGATGTATGCGCAGTTCCCCCCGGCGTTGCCTCGCATGCCGTCGTGGTGGCCGATGAACCTGACCTGGGGCGGCGGCCTTCCCTCGGCCGTGCCGATCGGCTACATCGCCTACTTCGTGCTGCCCGGCCTGATCGGCGCCGCGATCGGGCGGCGGCTGGTCGCGCGGTTCGGCTGGCGCAGGCCACAGACACTCCTGATCGTCGGCCTGCTCGTCGGCTTCTGCTGGGCGCTGTTCTTCAACGCGTTCTTCGGCCCCCGGATGGGCGTCTTCTACTACGGCTACATCATCCCGGGTCTCGGCCTCTTCGAGGGCAGCAAGTACCAGTACCCCGTTTACGACGCGATCGCGATGGGCGTGCAGGTGATGGTCTTCGCCTACCTGCTCGGCCGTACGGATTCGCAGGGCCGCAACGTCATCGAGTCGTGGTCGGACCGCAAGACGACGAGCCGGGTCGGGTCGTCCGTAGTGGCGATCATCGCCGTCGTGATCCTCGGACACGTCGTCTACGGCGCGGTGTTCGCCCCGCACCTGATCACGATGAAGGCCGGGTATGTCACCGAGGGCCCGACCGAGCAACTCTTCCCCGGCGTGCCGAATCAGCCCAAATAATCCGCGCCACAATATGTTTGGAAGGTACTCACCGTGACCATCGATCCAGCCGTCGAGCTGTACTACGACCCCTTCGATTTCGCGATCGACGACGACCCCTACCCGATCTGGCGGCGGATGCGCGCGGAGGCGCCGCTGTATTACAACGAGAAGCACAACTTCTACGCACTCAGCCGCTGGGACGACGTCACGAAGGCGCTGCCGGACTGGGAGACCTATCGGTCCGGGCGGGGCACCACTGCCGACATCCTGTTCAGTGGGATCGAGGTGCCGCCGGGCATCCTCCTGTTCGAAGACCCGCCCCTGCACGACCTGCACCGGCGGCTGCTCTCGCGGGTGTTCACACCGCGCCGGATGCTGGCCGTCGAGGACCTGGTGCGTGACTTCTGCTCCCGCGCACTGGACCCGCTGCGTGACGCCGACGGCTTCGACTTCGTCGCCGATCTCGGGGCGATCATGCCGATGCGAACGATCGGGTTCCTGCTGGGGATTCCCGAAGACGCCCAGCAGAACATCCGCGACCGCAACGACAAGGCCATCACGATGGCCTCGCAGGACGGCACCGCCGATCTGAGCCCGACGATCTTCCAGGATTCGATCGCACTGTTCGCCGAGTACATCGAGTGGCGGGCGACCCACCCGTCCGACGACCTGATGACCGAACTGCTCAACGCCGAGGTGGAGGAGCCCGGCGGCACCCGCCGCAAGCTGGAGCGCAACGAGGTGCTCGCCTACACCGCGATGATCGCCGGCGCCGGTAACGAGACCACCGCGCGGTTGATCGGAGCGATGGGTCAACTACTGGGGGAGCACCCCGACCAGCGGCACGAACTCGTCGCCGATCATGCGTTGATCCCATCGGCGGTCGAGGAGAGCCTGCGGTACGAGCCGCCGTCGCCGGTACAGGCCCGCTACGTCGCCCGCGACGTCGAACATCACGGCCACACCGTGACCGAAGGTTCGTACATGTTGCTGCTCAACGCATCGGCCAACCGGGACGACAGCCGGTTCACCGATCCCGACCGCTTCGACATCCACCGCACCGGCGGCCACCTCAGCTTCGGGCAGGGATTGCATTTCTGCCTCGGCTCTGCGCTGGCACGCCTCGAGGCGAGGGTGGCGTTCGAAGAGGTGCTCAAGCGCTGGACCGACTGGGAGGTCGACTACGACAACGCCAGCAGGGCGCACACGTCCAGCGTGCGGGGCTGGGCACGGCTGCCGGTACGTACCGGCTGATCATCAGCTCATAGGGCTTGCCACGGCTGACACACTGAACGGGTGCGTGACACTCCGAAGTGCTGGCTCACCGACATGGACGGCGTCCTGGTCCGCGAGGAGCACGCCCTGCCGGGCGCCGCCGAGTTCCTGATGCGACTCACCGAACTCGAACGACCCTTCCTCGTCCTGACCAACAACTCGATCTTCACCCCGCGCGACCTGGCGGCCCGGTTGTCGCGGTCGGGGCTGACGGTGCCGGAGGACTCGATCTGGACGTCGGCGCTGGCCACCGCGACGTTCCTGGCCGACCAGCTGCCCGGCGGGTCCGCCTACGTCATCGGCGAGGCAGGCCTGACCACCGCGCTGCACGAGGCCGGCTACACCCTCACCGACGTCGACCCCGACTTCGTCGTGCTCGGCGAGACGCGGACCTACTCGTTCGAGGCGATCACCAAGGCGGTCCGGCTGATCCTGAGCGGCTCCCGGTTCATCGCGACCAATCCCGACGTCAGCGGGCCGTCGGCCGAGGGGCCGCTACCTGCGACGGGTTCGGTGGCGGCAATGATCACCAAAGCCACCGGCCGGGAGCCGTACTTCGTGGGCAAGCCGAACCCGATGATGTTCCGCAGTGCGCTCAACCGGATCGAGGCGCATTCGGAGAGCACCGTGATGGTGGGCGACCGGATGGACACCGACGTGGTCGCGGGAATCGAGGCCGGGCTGGAGACCATCCTGGTGCTCACCGGCTCCACGACGCAGGCCGACATCGAGCGGTACCCGTTCCGGCCCAGCCGGGTGCTGCCGTCGATCGCCGAGGCCATCGAGCTCATCTGACGATGACGACCGTCGAGCTGATCGGTGTGCCGTTCGACGGCTATG
>NZ_JAUMSQ010000008.1:0-55226 GCF_030519285.1 Mycolicibacterium arseniciresistens | reverse complement strand
GGCGCAGCGCCTGGTCCACCACGGCGTCGAGGTCGTCGCCGAGGCGGCCGGTCAGCCATTGCTGGGCGAGTTCGGCCATCGCCCCGGTGTACATCGCCGCGCCGACCCGCGCGGCCACCGGGTCGGTACCGGGCTGCAGCCGCCAGCCCTCGGTGAGCACTAGTTCCAGGAGCAGGTCGACGGCCGCCTCCCGGCGGGCGGCCAGTACCGGGTTGGCCCGCGCGTCGGTGAACAGCACCCGGCCGCGGCGCGGATCGGCCGACCCGAATCCCAGCACCGCGGCGATGCCCGCGCGGGTGCGGTCGCGCAGCGAGTCACCGGCGCGCGCCATCGCGGCCTCGACGTCGGCGGTGAGTTGTTCGCTCACCTTGTCGTACACGGCGCCGAGCAGATCATCGACGTCGCCGAAGCTCTCGTAGAAGTAGCGGGTGTTCAGCCCGCACTCGCGGCACACCGAGCGCACCGACACGGCCGCCTCACCGCCGTCGCCGAACAGCCGGAACGCCGCGTCGATCAGCAGGCCGCGACGCTCGGCGCGCCGGTCGGTCAGCGGCACACCGGCCCAGCGGGTGGGGCTCGACATCGGACCAGCGTACGACCGATCGGGCGAATCTGGTCACAACCGTGGCCAGAGGCTATTCTGGTCACACACGTGACCAGACCCGGAGGGCCGACCATGGACCTGCTGCCCCAACAGATCGTCGAGAACCGGCTCAAGCGCCAGTTCAACCAGGACGTCCGCAGGCATTTCTTCCGCGGAATGGAGTTCGCCGGACCGGCGGGCGATCCCGGCTGGTTCGGTCCCGGCAGCGCGGTGTGGCACGTGCACTCCCACCTCGAGGCGATGATCTTCGGCCTGCAGTGCGCCGCGTACATGGAGCGGCTCGACCCGTCGATCTACTGGATGGGGATGCACCACTCCCGGCTGGTCAAGCGCGACGCCGACGGGGTGGCGCGTCCCGAGATCGACCCGAAGGGCGCCTCGGTGCGCCTCGGCCACTCGGTGGCCTTCTTCATCGGCACCGCCTACGGCTCCACCGACACCGCAGAACGACTCGCCACCACCGTGCGGTCCATGCACCACACCATCAAGGGGGTCCGGCCCGACGGTCTCGCCTACGACGCCGACGACCCCGACTGGCTGCGCTGGAACTACGCCACCGTGGTCTGGGGCATCGCCACCGCCCACGAGCTCTACCACCCGAACCCGTTGCGCGGCAGGACGATCGACCGCTACTACGGCGAATTCGTGCGCGTCGGCCACGCCCTCGGCGGCACCGACCTGCCGTCGACCAAGGCCGAGACGCTCGACTGCCTGAAGTCCTACCTGCCCCGGCTCGCGGTCACCCACGGCACGGCACTGGCCACCGGCCCGAATTTGCCGATGCCGCAGAGCGCGCTGAACTGGGCGGTGCGCGACACCATGCCGCGGTGGGGGAAGGAGCTGATCCAGCACCGCGACCCGCACCCCGTCGAACGCGCCGCGCGGCGCGCCATGGTGTGGATGGTGATCAACGGCCTGCACACCGCCGCAGGCCCGGCGCCGGAGTTCGAACAGGCGCAGGAACGGGTCGCCGGCGGCGTCGATCCCGCGCTGGCGCCCCACACCGAGCCGGCCTACGTGCCGGGCAGCGACCCGCTGCGCAGCCGCGCCGAGGTCGAGCGCACCTTCGCCTGAGCTGTGACCCGCTGCACACGCTTTTTCGCCTGCCCGCCGATTTTGAGACACTGGCCGTTATGAGTGTCACGCGAAAGACCCAGCACCGCGAGGTCGCCAAGCTGGACCGGGTGCCGCTGCCCATGGAGGCCGCCCGCGTCGGCGTCACCGGTTGGCAGATCACCCGCACCGGCGCACGCGTCGTCAGCAAGCTGGCGGGTCGCGGTTCCCTGCAGGAGAAGATCGTCAAGCAGATCCCTCAGACGTTCGCCGACCTCGGGCCCACCTACGTCAAGTTCGGCCAGATCATCGCGTCGAGCCCCGGCGCGTTCGGCGAACCGCTGTCCCGGGAGTTCCGCAGCCTGCTCGACCGGGTGCCCCCGGCGAACGCCGAACAGGTGGCCACGCTGCTGCGCGAGGAACTCGGCGGCGACCCGGCCACGCTGTTCAAGTCCTTCGACACCACCCCGTTCGCCTCGGCCTCGATCGCCCAGGTGCACTACGCCACGCTGCACACCGGCGAGGAGGTCGTCGTCAAGGTCCAGCGGCCCGGCATCCGCCGCCGCGTCGCCGCCGACCTGCAGATCCTCAAGCGTGGCGCCCGCCTGGTCGAGTTCGCCAAGCTCGGTCAGCGGCTCAGCGCGCAGGACGTCGTCGCCGACTTCGCCGACAACCTCGCCGAGGAGCTCGACTTCCGGCTGGAGGCGCAGTCGATGGACGCGTGGGTGTCGCACATGCACGCCTCGCCGCTGGGCGAGAACATCCGGGTGCCCCAGGTGTACTGGGACCTCACCAGCGAGCGGGTGCTGACCATGGAACGGGTCACCGGCGTGCGCATCGACGACGCCGCGGCGATCCGCAAGAAGGGCTTCGACGGCACCGAGCTGGTCAAGGCCCTGATGTTCAGCCTCTTCGAGGGCGGCCTCAAGCACGGGCTGTTCCACGGGGACCTGCACGCAGGCAATCTCTTCGTCGACGACGACGGCAAGATCGTGTTCCTCGACTTCGGCATCATGGGCCGCATCGACCCGCGGACCCGCTGGCTGCTGCGCGAGCTCGTCTACGCGCTGCTGGTCACCAAGGACCACGCCGCCGCGGGCAAGATCGTCGTGCTGATGGGCGCCGTCGGCACCATGAAGCCCGAGGCGGAGGCCGCCAAGGACCTGGAGAAGCTCGCCACGCCGCTGACCATGAAGTCGCTCGGCGACATGAGCTACGCGGAGATCGGCAAGCAGCTGTCGACGCTGGCCGACGCCTACGACGTGAAACTGCCCCGTGAGCTGGTGCTGATCGGCAAGCAGTTCCTCTACGTCGAGCGCTACATGAAGCTGCTGGCACCGAAGTGGCAGATGATGAGCGACCCGCAGCTGACCGGGTATTTCGCCAACTTCATGGTCGACATCAGCCGCGAGCACAAAGAGAAGGCTGCCGACGAGCGCTTGCGCGAGGAGCCGACGACCGAAGGGGTCGAGGCGTAGTGGAGATCAGGTCCGGTAAGGCTGCCGTCGGCGGGCAGGAGCGAAGTGACTCGGGGATCAGTTCAGGTGAGCTGGAGATCTATTACGAGGACATGGGCGACCCGAACGATCCCGCCGTCCTGCTGATCATGGGCCTGGGCGCGCAGCTGATCTTCTGGCGCGAGGGGTTCTGCCAGAAGCTCGTCGACCAGGGTCTGCGGGTGATCCGGTTCGACAACCGCGACGTCGGGCTGTCCAGCCACCTCGACGGCCGGCGGACCAAGGGTTCGCAGGTCGGCAACATGGTGCGGTCGTTCCTGGGATTCCGCAGCCCGTCGGTCTACACGCTCGAGGACATGGCCGACGACGCCGCGGCACTCCTGGACCACCTGGACATCGACCGTGCGCACATCGTGGGCGGCTCGATGGGCGGCATGATCGCGCAGATCTTCGCCGCCCGGCATGCGGAGCGCACCAGGACGTTGGCCGTCATCTTCTCCAGCAACAATCAGGCGTGCCTGCCGCCGCCCGGGCCGCAGCAGCTGCTCGCGGTGATCACCGGCCCCTCGCCGAACTCCCCGCGCGACGTCATCATCGAGAACTCGATCCGTGTCAGCAAGATCATCGGCAGCCCTGGTTACCGCTCCTCCGACGAGGATCTGCGCGCCGACGCCGTCGCGTTCTACGACCGCGCGTTCTACCCGCAGGGCATCGCGCGGCAGTTCAACGCGATCACCGGCAGCGGCAGCCTGCGCCACTACGACCGGCAGATCACCGCGCCCACGGTCGTCATGCACGGCAAGGCCGACAAGCTGATGCGCCCGTACGGCGGCAAGGCCATCGCGCGGGCCATTCCGGGTGCCCGCCTGGTGCTGTTCGACGGCATGGGCCACGAGCTCCCGAAAGAGCTGTGGGACGACGTGGTGGGCGAGTTGAAGACCACCTTCGCCGAGAGTCCCTGACCAGCGGCGGCGCTTCTCGATTCGGCCCGCGACGGACCGATCGGATACGATTCCCTGTCGAGTGCAAGGGGTTGTTGCACCGTCATCGACGACGCCGGCAAACCCCAGAACGGCCAGAAAGGCACCACCATGTCCCCAGCGGGCAAACTGAAGCCGCACTTCGAGGACGTCCAGGCGCACTATGACCTGTCCGACGACTTCTTCCGGCTTTTCCTCGACCCGAGCCAGATGTACAGCTGCGCGTACTTCGAACGCGACGACATGACGCTCGAGCAGGCACAGCACGCCAAGGTGGATCTCGCGCTGGGCAAACTCGGCCTGCAGCCAGGCATGACGCTGCTCGACGTGGGCTGCGGCTGGGGCTACACGATGATGCGCGCCGTCGAGAAGTACGACGTCAACGTCATCGGCCTGACACTGAGCAAAAACCAGCACGCGCACGTCGAGCGGATCTTCGCCGAGTCCGACAGCCCGCGCACCAAGCAGGTGCTGCTGCAGGGCTGGGAGGACTTCGACCAGCCGGTGGACCGGATCGTGTCGATCGGCGCATTCGAGCACTTCGGCAAGGACCGCTGGGACGACTTCTTCACCAGGGCATACAGCGTGCTGCCCGACGACGGTGTGATGCTGCTGCACACGATCACCGCGCTGACCATCCCGCAGATGGTGGAACGCAAGATCCCGCTGACCTTCTCGGTCGCCCGGTTCATCAAGTTCATCCTCACCGAGATCTTCCCCGGCGGTTACCTGCCGACCATCGAACTCGTGGGCGAGCACGGCCAGAAGGCCGGCTTCGACCTGACCCGCACGCAGTCGCTGCAGCCGCACTACGCCAGGACGCTGGACTGCTGGGCCGAGGCGCTGCAGGCCCACCGGGACGAGGCGATCGCGATCCAGTCCGAAGAGGTCTACGACCGCTACATGCATTACCTCACCGGCTGCGCGGACGCGTTCCGGAAGGGTTACACCGACGTTTGCCAGTTCACGTTGGAGAAATGATCTCAAACAGCCAGCAAACTCCTGATTGCTAGCTGGTCGGCGGCTCCAGACACCGGGTCGTCGCCGGGTGTGCGACACGCTGTAGGTTCGCCAGTCGACGCCCGGAATCGGGAGTAGCGTGCGGTCACAACGCGACCGACGCGGGAGCAATGCAGACGACCTGTCGCGAGGAAGGCCACGCACGAACCATGCCTGAGAACACGAACACCGATACCGAGCTGCGGCCGCACTTCGAGGACATCCAGGCCCACTACGACCTGTCCGACGACTTCTTCGGCGTCTTCCAGGACCCCACACGCAAGTACAGCTGCGCGTACTTCACGGGTCCCGAGGTGTCGCTGTCCGAGGCGCAGATCAACAACGTCGACCAGCACCTCGACCGGCTGGACCTCAAGCCGGGAATGACGCTGCTGGAGGTGGGCTGCGGCTGGGGGCTGACGCTGCAGCGGGCGATGGAGAAGTACGACGTCAACGTCATCGGCCTGACCCTGAGCAAGAACCAGCAGGCCTACTGCGACCAGCTGCTGGGCAAGCTCGACACCAACCGGACCTTCGACGTCCGCCTGCAGGGCTGGGAGCAGTTCCACAGCCCGGTCGACCGCATCGTGTCGATCGAGGCCTTCGAGCACTTCGGGTTCGAGCGCTATGACGACTACTTCAAGACGTGTTTCGACATCATGCCCGACGACGGCCGGATGACGATCCAGAGCAGCGTCGGCTACCACCCCGACGACCTGCAGGCCCGTGGGAAGAAACTGACCTTCGAGCTGGCCCGCTACGTGAAGTTCATCCTCACCGAGATCTTCCCGGGCGGCCGGCTTCCGAGCACCCCGATGATGATCGAGCACGGCGAGAAGGCCGGCTTCGTCGTGCCCGAGGCGCTGTCGCTGCGCAACCACTACATCAAGACGCTCGGCATCTGGGCCGCCAAACTGGAGCAGCACAAGGACGAGGCCATCGCGGCGACCGACGAGGAGAACTACCTCCGCTACATGAAGTATCTGCGCGGCGCGCAGTACTACTTCGTCGACGAGAGCATCGACGTCAGCCTGGTGACCTACCTCAAGCCCGGCGCCGTGGCCTGACCCGGCCCGTCACCGCGAAATCCCCCGACCGATGTCGGGGGATTTTTGCGTGATGTGTCGGATCCCGGCGCGGGCGTTCGTCGACACAGTAGAGAGTGGAACCAGAAGGGTTGCACTCGCTACCGGAAAGGTCGTCACCGATGCACTACTTCACCCTGCTGCTGGGACCAGAGGCCACCGAGGAGCCCGACGCCGAGACCCAGGCCGCCATCATGGCCGCCTACACCGACTTCCACGCGAGCGCAGGTGCGGCGATCAAGGCGGGCGACGCGCTCGCAGGATCGGCCACGACGGTCCGCATCACCGGCGGACCCGATCACCCGGTGGTCACCGACGGTCCGTTCGCCGAGGGCGCGGAAGTGGCCGGCGGCTACTACGTGTTCGAGGCCGACAACCTCGACGATGCGCTGGGCATCGCCCGCCGGATCCCGGCCTGCCAGGAAGGCGCCGTCGAGGTGTGGCCGATGGTCGGCTGGGAGGCGCCCACCGAGCGCATCGGCAGCGACTGGTTCGCGCTGCTGCTGGAACCGGCGGACCAGCCGTGCACGCCCGGCACCGAGGAGTGGGAGAGCGGCGAGTGCAGGCACGCGGATTTCGGGCGGAACGCCGGTGAGCACATCCTCGGTGGGGCGCCGCTGCACCCGCCGAGCACGGCGACCACGGTGCGTGTGCGCGACGGCGAGGTGCTGCTGACCGACGGTCCGTACGCCGAGGGTGCCGAGGTGGCCAGCGGGTTCTACCTGCTGCGGGCCACCGATCGCGACGAGGCCGTCAAGATCGCTTCGATGATCCCCGCCACCACCGTCCATCTGCACCGCCTGGTCGGCGTCTCCGACCTCTGACACTGCATGACCGACCTGGACGGCGTCTTCCGGCGGGAATGGGGCCCTGCCGTCGCCGCGCTCGCGCGGTGGTCGGGAGACCTCGGCATCGCCGAGGACGCCGTCCAGGAGGCCTGCGCGGAGGCATTGCGGAGGTGGCCGGACGACGGCGTGCCCGACAACGCCGGGGCGTGGCTGACCACCGTGGCCCGCAACCGGGTGCTCGACCGGCTCCGCCGCGAATCGGCCCGCTCGGGGAAGGAGTTCGCCGCGGTGGTCGATGAGATGAACACCCGGTCGGACGCTCCTGCGCACCGGGTGCGCGACGACGAACTGCGGATGATGTTCACCTGTGCGCACCCGGCGCTGGACCGGCTGTCGCAACTGGCGCTGACGCTGCGGCTGATCTCGGGCCTCACGGTCGCCGAGATCGCCCGCGCCCTGTTGCAGTCCGAGGCCGCCGTCGGTCAGCGAATCACGCGTGCCAAGAACAAGATTCGCAGCGCGAACATCCCGCTGCGGGTGCCGCCTGCCGAACTGCTGGCCGAGCGCACCCCGCACGTACTGGCCTGCATCTACTCGGTGTTCACCGAGGGCTACTGGTCGACGGCGGGGCCGTCGGCGATCCGCGACGAACTCTGCGGCGAGGGTGTCCGCCTGGCCGCCGAGGTGTGCGACCTGATGCCCGCCGAGCGCGACGCCCAGGCGCTGGCCGCGCTGACGCTGCTGCACGATTCGCGGCGCCGCACCCGGGTGGACGCGGCGGGCGCGCTGGTGCCACTCGAGGAGCAGGACCGCAGCCGGTGGAACCGCGGCCAGATCGCGGCGGGTTTGGAGCGGCTGCGCCGCGCGGCCGGATCCGGCGGGCAGTATCTGCCGCAGGCGGTGATCGCCGGCCTGCACGCGACCGCGCCGACGTGGGAGCAGACCGACTGGGTGACGATCTGCACGGCCTACGACCGGTTGCTCGCCGTCGGCGACTCACCGGTGGTGCGGGCCAACCGCGCGCTGGCCATCGGCTTCCGGGACGGCTTCGCCGCGGGTCTCGCCGAACTGGACGCGGTGGCCGCCGATCCCCGGTGGACCCGCTCGAACACCCTCGCCGTGATCCGCGCCGACCTGCTGCGCCGGTGCGGGCGGACCGACGAGGCGCTGCACTGGTACCGCGCCGCGCTCGCCGCGAATGGCTCCGAGCCGGCACGGGCTTTCCTGCGCCGCCGCGTCGCCGAGTGCGGCGGCTGATGTTCTCGGCTTGACCAGCACGCCGGGGTGACGGACGGTATGAAGGCAGCACGCGATCGAGAAGGAGAATCATGGGCAGCACCATCCGCAAGGCGGTGATCCCCGCCGCCGGTCTCGGGTCCCGGCTGCTTCCGCTGACCAAGGCGATCCCCAAGGAGATGTTGCCCGTAGGCGACAAGCCGGTCATCGAGCACACGGTCCGCGAACTCGTCAGTTCCGGCATCACCGACATCACCATCGTGGTGTCGGGCGGGAAGTCGTTGATCCAGGACCATTTCCGGCCCAACCCGGCGCTGGTGGAGCAGTTGCGCAACGACGGCAAGACCGCCTACGCCGACGCCGTCGAGGAGGTCGGGCAGCTCTCGGCCGCCGGCCACATCACCTACCTCGACCAGCACGGGCCCTACGGCAACGGCACCCCGGTGCTCAACGCCGCGCGCGCGTTCGGCGACGAGCCGATCCTGGTGCTGTGGCCCGACGACGTGTTCGTCGCCGAGGTGCCGCGCGCCCAGCAGCTGATGCGGGCCTACGCGCAGACGTCGTGCCCGGTGCTGGCGTTGCTGCCGATGGCCGCCGAGGATTCACAGCGCTACGGCGTGCCGATCGTCAAGGAGGACCTCGACGACGGCCTGCTGCGGATCACCGGCCTGGTCGAGAAGCCCAAGCCCGAGGATGCGCCGTCTGAGTACGCCGCCATCGGCGGGTACGTCATCACTCCCGGCGTCATCGACGAATTGCGCCAGCAGACCAAGCGCTGGTACGAGCACCGGACCGGCGAGGTCTACCTGACCGACGCGATCAACGCCTACGCCAAGGACCGCGCGGTCTACGGGCAGGTCATCCAGGGCAGCTGGTATGACACCGGCAACCCGGGCGATTACCTGGTGGCCCAGTTCGCCTCCGCGCTCGCGCACCCGACCTACGGGCCGCTGCTGCGCGGGCTCGCCGAAGGCAACTAGCAGTTCTCTGCCGACAAGACGCAAATTGCCCCGACACGCCGAGCGTGCGGGGCAATTTGCGTCTTGTCGCGAGTGGGGCCTACGCCTCCGGGCCGATGGTCGGCTCCGGCTGGCGCCTACGCCTCCGCGAAGTTGCGGGTGACGCCCGGGTCGACCTGGATGCCGGGTCCGGTCGTCGTCGAGACGACGATCTTCCTCAGGTAGCGGCCCTTGGACGCCGACGGCTTGGCGCGCAGGATCTCGTCGAGCGCGGCGCCGTAGTTCTCGGCCAGCGACTTCTCGTCGAAGGACGCCTTGCCGATCACGAAGTGCAGGTTCGCCTGCTTGTCGACGCGGAAGTTGATCTTGCCGCCCTTGATGTCCTGCACGGCCTTGGTGACGTCGGGCGTCACGGTGCCGGTCTTGGGGTTGGGCATCAGGCCACGCGGGCCGAGCACGCGGGCGATGCGGCCGACCTTGGCCATCTGGTCGGGCGTGGCGATCGCCGCGTCGAAGTCGAGGAAGCCGCCCTGGATCTTCTCGATCAGGTCGTCGCTGCCCACCACGTCGGCGCCGGCGGCGATGGCCTGCTCGGCCTTCTCGCCGACCGCGAACACGGCGACGCGGGCGGTCTTGCCGGTGCCGTGCGGCAGGTTGACGGTGCCGCGCACCATCTGGTCGGCCTTACGCGGGTCGACGCCCAGCCGGATGGCCACCTCGACGGTGGCGTCCTGCTTCTTCGACGACGTCTCCTTGGCCAGCTTCGCGGCCTCGATCGGCGAATACAGCTTCTCGCGGTCGATCTTCTCCGCGGCTTCGCGGTATGCCTTGCTGTTCTTGCTCATTGGTGTCTCCTTGATTCAGAGGTCGTGGTTCACGAGCCGATGCCAGCTCTCCCACGCTTTCCTGCGTTGAGATTGCGCTCAGGGCGGAGCTCTCTCGAACTTTTGCGCCCTCAGTGCAGAATCAACGTCGAACTACTCGACGGTGATTCCCATCGACCGGGCGGTGCCGGCGATGATCTTGGCGGCCTGGTCGACGTCGTTGGCGTTGAGGTCGGCCTTCTTCGTCTCGGCGATCTCGCGCACCTGATCCCAGGTCACCTTGGCGACCTTGGTCTTGTGCGGCTCGGCCGAGCCCTTCTGCACACCGGCGGCCTTGAGCAGCAGCTTGGCGGCGGGCGGGGTCTTCAGCGCGAACGTGAAGCTGCGGTCCTCGTAGACGGTGATCTCCACGGGGATGACGTTGCCGCGCTGGCTCTCCGTCGCGGCGTTGTACGCCTTGCAGAACTCCATGATGTTGACGCCGTGCTGGCCGAGCGCAGGACCGACGGGCGGGGCGGGGTTGGCCTGCCCGGCCTGGATCTGCAGCTTGATCAGCCCGGTGACCTTCTTCTTCGGGGGCATGACTGTGCTGTCCTTTTCTTCTCTTCTGTGTGGTTCTTAGATCTTGGCGACCTGGGTGAAGGTCAGTTCGACGGGTGTCTCGCGGCCGAAGATGGACACCAGCACCTTGAGCTTCTGCTGTTCGGCGTTGACCTCGCTGATCGACGCGGGCAGCGTCGCGAAGGGGCCGTCCATCACGGTGACCGATTCGCCGACCTCGAAGTCGACCAGGATCTCGGGCCGCTCCATCGTGGCCTCCGACGAGGACGCACCCGCACCTGCGGTGGCCTTGCCGGGCTTCTTGGCCGCGGCGGGCGGCAGCAGGAACTTGACCACGTCGTTGAGCGACAGCGGCGAGGGCCGCGAGGTGGCGCCGACGAAGCCGGTGACACCGGGGGTGTTGCGCACCGCGCCCCACGACTCGTCGTTGAGCTCCATGCGCACCAGGATGTAGCCCGGCAGCACCTTGCGGTTGACCTGCTTGCGCTGGCCGTTCTTGATCTCGGTGACCTCTTCGGTGGGCACCTCGACCTGGAAGATGTAGTCGCCGACGTCGAGGTTCTGCACGCGCGTCTCGAGGTTGGCCTTCACCTTGTTCTCGTAGCCGGCGTAGGAGTGGATGACATACCAGTCGCCCGGCTGCAGCCGCAGCTCCTTCTTCAGCGCGACGGCCGGGTCCTCGTCCTCCTCGGGCTCCGCGGGAGCGGCTTCCTCGGCGGCGGGAACCTCTTCCGCGGTCGTGTCCTCTACAGCCTCGGCGGCGGTGGTCTGCTCGAGAGACTCGGCGGCCTCGTCTGCGATCACGGTCGCCGGGTCCGCAGCTTCGACGCGCGCCTCGGACACAGCCGAGGGCGTATCGCCTTCGAAGCTCGTCACGGTTGTCTTTCCTCTCTCGTACTTCAGTTCTTCGTGCCGGCGCGCGGCCCGGTCAGTCGGCGCCGAACACCAGTCCGATAAGCCGGCCGAGGCCGTAGTCCGCACCGGAGATCAGCGCGACCATGAACACCAGGAAGACCAGCACCACCGAGGTGTAGCTGACCATCTGCTTGCGGTTCGGCCAGATGACCTTGCGCAGCTCGGCGACGACCTGCTTCAGGTAGTTGAGGACGTAGAGGAAGGGGTTGCGTGAGCCACCCGGTTCCTTCTTCTTCCTGACGGTCTTCTTGCCGGGGCCGTTGCCGTCCTTGAGGTCGCCGGCGTCGGTCTCCGGAGCGGTGTCGGTGTCGGCGCCGTCGACGTCGCCGACCGGTCGCCGTGAACGCTTCCCGGTGGGCCGCAGCGGCCTGGTGGCCACCGCAGTCTGGCCGCGGGTGTCTGCGCTCTTCCCGCTGTCGTCGCCGGCGTCAAGGCCGGCGCCTGCGCCGTCGTCAGGGGAGCCGGCACTGTCGCGCTCGTCGCTCACCGCTCACTCCTCTTGTCCGGGTTGTCATCGAGGTGCACACCTACCAGTGTCCACACTTGTCGAGTATTCAGTTGAGCAGGGGCGACAGGACTTGAACCTGCAACCTGCGGTTTTGGAGACCGCTGCTCTGCCAGTTGAGCTACGCCCCTTCAGGCGACGACAGGGTTGACGTCGTCATCACCGTCCTGACCTGCGGGGCTCACACAATTTGCGCGCTCCCCGTTCGGTCGATCTGATACCGACGGACAGCGCGCTGGACTGGGAAAACCCCGAAGTCCGAGTGTAGCGTGCCGCCGGTCGCACTTACTAATCCGCTGTCGGCTCGGTGTCGGCCGTGCGAACCACCTGCCCGGTCTCCGGATCCCACTTCACGGAGATCGAGTTGTCGCCCTCGTGACCCATCAGCGTGGTGAACGACTCCTGGACGACCGCGCCGGTGGGGTCGGTCAGCACGTTGCGGGTGGTGACGATGTCGGCGCCGAACCGCTCGTCCACCGACACGACGTAGAGCTTCCCGCGCAACGCGTCGCCGGCCACGATCGGCCGGTGGAACAGGAACTTCTGGTCCACCTGGACGATCTGCATGGTCTCCATGCCGAGGTCGTTGTTCTGGAAGAAGTGCCGCTGGATCATCACCGCGAAGATCGACATGAAGGTCGGCGGCGCGATGAGCGCGTCGTGGCCGAGCTCGGCGGCCGCGGCCTCATCGTGCGAGGCCGGGTCGTCGGCCTTCACGGCGCCGGCGTACTGCCGGATCTGCTCGCGGCCGACGACGAAGGTGTCCGGGTACTCCCAGATCACTCCGCGGATGTCCTGTTTGAGTGCCATGACCGATACCGCCTACGCCAGCGTCGCCGTGGCGATGGCGCGGCCGAAGATCTTCTTGCCGCCGGACGTGGCCGAGAGTGCGATGGTCACCGACTTCGACTCGGGCTCAACGGATTTCACCCTTCCGCTGAAGGTGATCTCGGCACCCTTACCGTCGTTGGGCACCGGCACCACGGCGGTGAACCGCACGTTGTACTCCTTGACGGCCGCGGGGTCGCCGACCCACGAGGTGACGTAGCCGCCGCCCAGGCCCATCGTCAGCATGCCGTGCGCGATCGCGACGTCCAGCCCGACCTGCTTGGCGATCTCGTCGTCCCAGTGGATCGGGTTCAGGTCACCGGACACGCCGGCGTAGTTGACGAGGTCCCCGCGGGTCAGCGGGATCACCTTCTCCGGGAGTTGATCGCCGACGCTGACCGAACTGAACTCACGCAGTGCCATTGCTGAAGCCACTCTCTCCGTCTTCTTCGCTACGCCCCGCCAGGGTGGTGTAGCTCTCCTGAACGATGTCACCGTTGTCGTTGGTGATGATGTTCCTGGTGGTGATGATGTCGGTGCCGTGCGCTTTGCGGATCGAGTCGATGTACACGTCGCAGTAGAGCGTGTCGCCGGCCATGATGGGCCTGACGAACTTGAGCACCTGGTCGACCTGGACGATCTGGGCGTCGGTGATGCCGATCCCCGCGGCGGCGAACATGGCCGACTGCGCCTGGTAGCCGAACACCGAGATGAAGGTCAGCGGTGCGGGCAACGTGTCGTGGCCGAGGTCCGCGGCGGCCTTCTCGTCGAAGAAGGCGGGGTCCTCGTTCTTGACGGCGACGGCGTACTCGCGGATCTTCTCCCGGCCGACCACATAGGAGTCGGGGTACCGGAAATGGGTCCCGACGTAGTCGTCCAAGAAAGACACGAGTATTGAACCTACCTAGTGCGACTCACCGATGACGAATCAGTGAATCGGTCAGCGCGATTCCTTGTGTGCACGGTGGGTGCCACAGTTCGGGCAGAACTTCTTGATCTCCAGCCGATCGGGATCGTTGCGGCGGTTCTTCTTGGTGATGTAGTTGCGGTGCTTGCACACCTCGCAGGCCAAGGTGATCTTGGGCCGTACGTCGGTACTTGAGGCCACGTCAGTTGTCCTTCGTCGAAACGTCTCGTACTTGCTTGTAGCGGTGGGGGGGCTCGATCCCCCGACCTCACGATTATGAGTCGTGCGCTCTAACCAGCTGAGCTACACCGCCATCCGGCGAACCGGTCGACTGTCTGGCTCGCCCGGTGTCCACCGAGCCCCCTAACGGAATCGAACCGTTGACCTTTTCCTTACCATGGAAACGCTCTACCGACTGAGCTAAGGGGGCCTGTCCCCGGCAGTGAACAGCGTCGTGCCGCGGGCCTTAAAGAGAGTACAGTCTGGCCCGCGTCGTCGCCAAACCGCTGGTCACCGCCCGTCGTGAGGTCGGCTTTCCAGCCACCCTAATCTTGAGCGATGGGATCCGACCGGCTCTACTTCCGCCAGCTGCTGTCCGGGCGTGACTTCGCCGAGGGCGACATGATCGCGACGCAGATGCGCAACTTCGCCTACCTGATCGGTGACCGTGAGACCGGTGACTGCGTGGTCGTCGACCCCGCGTACGCCGCAGGCGACCTGGTCGACGCGCTCGAAGCCGACGGCATGCACCTGTCCGGGGTGCTGGTGACTCACCACCACCCCGACCATGTCGGCGGCACGATGATGGGCTTCACGCTCAAGGGCCTGGCCGAACTGATGGAACGGGTCAGCGTCCCGGTGCACGTCAACACCCACGAGGCGGACTGGGTCTCGCGCGTCACCGGCATCCCGAAGTCGGACCTCACCGCACACGAGCACGGCGACAAGGTGGGCGTCGGCGCCGTCGAGATCGAACTGCTGCACACCCCGGGCCACACGCCGGGCAGCCAGTGCTTCCTGCTCGACGGCCGCCTGGTCGCCGGCGACACCCTGGTCCTCGACGGCTGTGGCCGCACCGACTTCCCCGGGGGCAACGCCGACGACATGTTCCGTAGCCTGCAGGCACTCGCCGGGTTGTCCGGTGATCCCGTCGTGTTCCCCGGCCACTGGTACTCGGAGGAGCCCAGCGCGCCGCTGTCGGACGTCAAGCGGAGCAACTACGTCTACCGGGCGAGCGACCTCGACCAGTGGCGCATGCTGATGGGCGGCTGACGCCGGTCACCCCGCCGTCAGGCCCGGCGGGCCGGCTCCTCCCCGCCTCTTCTGATCGCCGCAACGCGACGCGTCCACGGCTGGTCGGCAAAACATGTCCGGCGCCGCTGCGCGGCGTGGCGCCTGCCGCGCCGCCGACCAATTCGGGGTCGCCGCCAGGTGCCCGCGGCCGGTATGGCACAGCGGTGCCGAACAGATTCGACAGCGAACTCCGCGGAACCGTCGCGGCCGTCCTGTGCTTGCGCTCGCAACGACGCTGGGCGGACCTCGATTTCGCGAGATCTCCCGGAATCCACCGTGGATACCGTGGTCGAGAGACTTGTCATCGCAAGAATCCGTAGATGAAAGCGAAGAAGTAGTGCAATACACGTGACACGGCGTGCTGGAGCGGGGCAAACTATTTGTCAGCAACGAAGACGCTAGGTCCGGGGGATCGACGTGAAGAACATCGTGCTCTGCTTCGACCACGCTCAGGAGCAGCTGCAACTGCGTGACGCCAGCAACGCCCGGGCGCTGTTCCGGCTGCTCGACGCCACGAGCGGCCAGCTCAACTGGTACCACCCGGGCACCGTCGCCGCGTCGACGCGCATCGGCGAGCGGCTGAGCCCCCGGCAACGGCGCCGACACGTCGCCGAGCAGGCCCGGGCAACCGTCGTGGAGGCCTACGAGTTCCTGGCAGGCACCTACGAACCCGGCGACGACGTCTACCTCTTCGGCGCGGGCCGAGGCGCCTCGTGCGCCCGCGAACTCGTCCGGCTGCTGGACGTGCTCGGCCTGCCCGAACACCATCACGAGGACCTGCTCGACTACCTGTTGGCCGCCTTCGCGCTGCCGCGCACCCGGCGCACCGGCGAGGAATGGCAGCGGGTGCGCGCGCTGGCCGCCGGGCTCGCCGGCGGTTCGGAGGTCGCGGTGCCGGTGCGCTTCGTCGGGCTCTTCGACATGGTCCGCGTGCCAGGCGTGGCAGCGACGACGGGGCCGCTGACCAACGTGGCCGCCGGCAGGCACGCCGTCGCGATCGACGGTGGACTGTCGGGCGAGCGCATCGACTCGCCCGGGGTCGACGAGGTGTGGTTCCGCGGCGCGCACTGCGACGTCGCGGGCGTGCAGGGCGCCTGCTGGCCGCTGGCCGACATCGCGCTCGACTGGGTGCTCGACGGCGCTGTGCATGCCGGCCTCGCGGTGCGGGACGGCGGACGCCATCGCGTCCCGGCACCCTGCGTCGCTGATCCTCTGGCGGGCAGCGCACACATGCTCTCACTGCGGCGGGTGCCGCTGGATGCGGACGTGCACGCCAGCGTCGAGGTCTACCTGCGATCGCATCCGCAGTACTGGCGCCGCCTGCCCGCCCGCCTCGCATGGGCGGATCGCGAATGGTTGGCGCGCGGTGAACGGCTCATGCCGATGGCGGCGCCGGCAGCCGCACCGGGGAAGGCCGCGGCCCCGGAGCCGGTCGACGCCGAACTCCTGACCGCCTGAGCCGCCCGTGGACCGGCGGTCGCCGGCTGGACAAACCGCACATCCGGGTCACTGCCGGGGTAACGTGATCATGACTCTCGGCCGTCGTTCAGCAACGGTTTGACCGGTTGCTGTGTTGGTGGCAGCGAAGCTGTATGGTCCGGGGCGTCGATGACGAACACCTG
Organism: Mycolicibacterium arseniciresistens; assembly: GCF_030519285.1. Lineage (NCBI taxonomy): Bacteria > Bacillati > Actinomycetota > Actinomycetes > Mycobacteriales > Mycobacteriaceae > Mycobacterium > Mycolicibacterium arseniciresistens. The sequence continues at coordinate 38,610 of NZ_JAUMSQ010000008.1, read as the reverse complement.
GGGGCACGGTGGAATGGATTGAGAACCGTTGGCGGGACCTCACCGGTCTCGGGTCCGCGGGCTGGCTGACCATCGCCGCGTGGGCCGCACTGGTGCTCGGCGTCGTCGCGCTCGTCTACCTGCACCGTCAGCTCCGGCAGCACCACCAGCGCAAGGCCGACCAGGTCAGGCCCCATGTCGCGGTGTTCATGGAGCAGCACCCCGCCGACTGGCACATCATCGAACTCGTCGTGCGCAACTTCGGCCAGACCGCCGCCCACGACGTCCGGTTCGAGTTCACCCACCCGCCCACCGTCGCCAAGTACGAGGAACGCTACGACGAGTCGCTGCCGGAGATCGTCGAACTGCAACTGCCCAGCGAACTGACAGTGCTCGCCCCCGGCCAGGAATGGCGAACGGTGTGGGACTCGGCTCGCGACCGGGCGGAGTTCGGCGGCTCGATCCGCTCCCGCTTCGACGGTGTGGTGACCTACCACGACCGCGCGCGGCCGGAGGGCGCCGACAAGGGCCGCGCCTGGCGCCGCAGACGCGAATTCCAGAACCGGGTGGTGCTGGACTGGGCGACGCTGCAGCCGGTGCCGCGACTGGAACTGATGACGACGCACGACCTGGCCCGCCAGGAACGGCAGAAGCTCGAACTGCTGCGCAGCGTGCTCAACTACCTGCACTACGCGTCGAAGGAAACCAGGGCCGACGTGCTGCGCGCCGAGATCGAACGCGTCAACCGCGCCGCGCAGGAGAACCAGGACCGGTGGCGCAACAAGCAGCTCGACGAGACCACGGTGCTGGACTTCCCGTGGATCGACCGGGACGGCGCGGCGGCGCGCGACAGGACACATGTCAACGACAGGGCACCTGTGAACGGCGGCGCACACGACCACGACGGGGCACCGGCGCATGACGGCGTGATGGTGCCCGCGCGCGATGCGGCCGGTCGCCACCACCGCAACGGCGGGTAGCCGGCTACTTCCAGACGGCGCCGATGCCGACCTCCCAGAGGCTCAGCGAGGGCACTCCTCGCCGGCTACGTGGGTTGCGGCGCTTGGTCGTCTCGCGCTCGGCCGCCTCGGCCTGACTGCGCTTCCGGTGTGATCGCATATTCCGGACGCTATGGCCGCGAGCCTCGACCGCCACGCGTAAGGAACTACCCCACCCGAGGTCAGGGCGCCCTGGCCTTTCGTAACATCGTTACGTAACATGCGTCCGATGACTACCGTGAACTACGACCTCAGCGATTCGGTGTCGACGATCGTCATGGACGACGGCAAGGCGAACGTGCTGTCGCCGGCGATGCAGCAGAACCTGAACGAGGCATTCGACCGCGCCGAGCAGGACGACTCGAAGGCCGTCGTGCTCGCGGGCAACCACAAGCTGTTCAGCGGCGGCTTCGACCTCGCCGTGTTCGCATCCGGCGACGCGCAGGCCGCCCTCGACATGCTGGCGGGCGGCTTCGAGCTGGCGGTGCGCTGCCTCACCTTCCCCAAGCCGGTGATCATGGCCGCGACCGGGCCGGCCATCGCGATGGGCTCGTTCCTGCTGCTGTCCGGCGACCACCGGATCGGATCCCCGCGCACGCGGTGCCAGGCCAACGAGGTGGCGATCGGCATGGTGCTGCCGATCGCGGCGATCGAACTGATGCGGCTGCGGTTGACCCGCGCGGCCTTCCAGCGCGGGATCTCGATGGCTGCGACCTTCGCCGGCGACGCGGCGATCGCGGGCGGCTGGCTCGACGAGATCGTCGAGCAGGACCAGGTGCTGCCCCGCGCCAGGGAGGTCGCGACCGAGGCGGCGGCGACGCTGCACCTGAAGGCCCACCTGGCCAGCAAGCTCAAGGCCCGCGAGGACGCGCTCGCCGCGGTCCGGGCCGGCATCGACGGGTTGGCCGCCGAGTTCGGCGGGTGAGTCGTGCCGAGGGCGAAGCAGCGCACGCCCGAACTGCGTGACCACCTGCTCGCGGTCGCCGTCGCGACGCTGAACGAGGAGGGCTTCACGCGGTTCACCACCCGCCGCGTCGCCGAACGCGCAGGCACGTCGGTGCCCGCGGTGTACGAACTCTTCACGGACAAGGCGGGACTCGTCCGGGCGATGTTCTTCGAAGGCTTCCGCGTGCTGGGCGCCGAACTGGCGAAGGTCCCGCCGAGCGTCGAACCGCTGGCCGACATCGAGCGGCTGGTGCCGGTGTTCCGGCTGTTCTGCCGGGCCTACCCGCGGCTGGCGCAGGTGATGTTCTCCCGGCCGTTCGCCGACTTCGAGCCAGGGCCCGACGAACTCGCCGCGGGCGCGTCGGTGCGCCACGAGTTCGTCGGCCGGATCCAGCGCGCGGTCGACGCCGGACTGCTCGCCGGCGACCCGACCGACATCGCGCACGTGCTGCTCGCCCTCGCGCAGGGCCTCGCCGTCCAGGAGGCCGGCCGCTGGCTCGGCCCGGCACCGTCGATCGAACGGCGGTGGCGGCTCGGGGTGCGCTCGCTGCTGGCCGGCTTCGCGGCCTAGCTCATTTCGCGCACGCTCGCGCCCACGCGTCAGCCGTCGACGGTCACCCGGATCAGCGCCCGCCGGCTGTGGCCGCGCCGGATCAGCCGCTCGATCCCCGTCACCACTCGGTACCCGAGTCCGTACTTGCGCCGGAACAGGCCCTCGACGCGCCGGACCTCGGCGGGGTCCTCGACCACTTCGCCGCGTCCGGCGACGGTCTGTTCGCCCGGGCTGACCTTGCCGCTCCGGCTGCAGGCCGCCATGGTGACGCGGGCGTCGCGGCGGAGCCGCTTGACCTTCCACGAGTCGGCCGGGGTCCAGAACACCAGCTGTCCGCCGTCGGTGACGAGCCACAGCGGCGTCGCCACCGCGTCCCCGTTGCGCTTGAACGTCGTCAGCGAGACGAACTTCTCCGCGCCGAGGCGGTCGAGGTGCTGGGCCATGGCGGCCATCGTAGGTGCGCGGATGAGAGGCCCTCGCCGTCGAGACTGCGCGCACGGTCGTCAAGCGCGCGGCTTCGCAGCCCTGCGCGCAGTTTCGGCGATCGGTCAGGCGGCCTTCGGGTGGTCGGCGTCGGCCTGCTTCGACAGCCAGAGGCGCTCGACGCGCAGCACCCGCCGGTGCTCCAGCGCGATGAGGCCGCCCCCGGCCGTCACCGCGGCGCCGGTGACCAATGCGAGCGGCAGCACCCACTGGGTGTTGCCGTAGGCGGCCGACGCCACGATCGCGGCCAGACCGACGACGCCGAGGGCGATCAACACCAGTCCGGGGAACCAGAGGGTGTCGATCATCGATTCGCCGGCATGGGGCTGACAGGTACGGGAATGATCCGCAGGATCCTGATGCGCATTTTTCATCGCATCTCCCTTCGAGAGATGTGATCCAGGTTACACCGCTACTCACAAGAGCCGAGGGTGCTCGCGGCGCACGACGGACATCGACCCGGCTGACATGATGAAACCGTGACCGACATCCGCGGCCGGTTGTGGCGGCAGGGCGAACCGCAGGACGGTTTCGAGTTCTCCGCCCTGTCGGACTACCTCGCCGACGAGGACATATTGGTCTGGGTGGACGTCTACGAACCCGATCATGACGACCTCGCGAAGCTCGCCGAGGAGCTGGGCCTCAATTCGTGGGCGGTGGAGGACGCTGTCGCCGAATCCGAGCGCACCAAGGCCAACGTCTATCCCAGCCACACCTTCTTCACGGTGTACGCGGTGTCGCGTGCCGAGCCCGACGACGACAGTGCCTCGACGCTGCAGACCCATCGCATCTCGGGTTTCGTGCTGCCCCGCGCGATGGTCACCATTCGGCTGCCCCCGGAGATCGACATCGACGCCGTCTCACTGCGGTTCGACGAGCTCGGCGGGCAGCAGCACGGCGTCGGCGCGCTCGTGCACGGGCTGCTCGACGTCGTGGTCGACGGGCACTTCGCCGCGGTGCAGGCGCTCGACGACGGCATCGAATCGCTCGAGGACGAGCTCTTCGACGAGGAAGGGCCGCGCCGTGGACTGCAGCAGCGGACGTTCCGGCTTCGTAAAGACCTGGTGGAACTGCGCCGCGTCGTGCTGCCCATGCGCGAGGTCGTCAACTCGATCCAGCACCGCAGGATCGACGCGAAGACCAGCCCCGAACTCGACCCGCTCTACGCCGACCTCTACGACCACGTGTTGCGGGCGTCGGAGTGGACGGAGTCGTTGCGCGACATGGTCACCACGGTGTTCGAGACGAATCTGTCCCTGCAGGACGCCCGCCTCAACGCGGTGATGAAGAAGCTGACCAGCTGGGCGGCGATCATCGCGGTACCGACCGCCATCACCGGGTTCTACGGTCAGAACGTGCAGTATCCGGGCATCGAGACGGTGCAGGGTTTCGTCGTCAGTTCGGCGATCATCGTAGTGCTGGTTTGCGTGCTTTACGTGATGTTCAAGCGGCGGGACTGGCTGTAGTTCACTACCCGTCGATGTGGGCGTGCGCGCGAACCAGCCCGGCCGCCTGCTGGTAGTCCTCGTCGGCGTTGAGGCTGAGCACGCCGACCGCCTCGCCGTCCGCCTCGTACCAGACGGTGAACCCATCGCGGTGGTCGACCAGCCGGCTGTGCTGGTAGCTGGTCCCCCAGCCACGGTACTTCAACGTGGAAGTGCCTATGGTGCAGGAGAATTCGGGCAAGTCGTCCCATGAGCGGGGATATCCGGCCGCGGTCTCGCCGGCGATCATGCCCTGCCGGGCGGCGTCGCGCCAGTGTTCGGCGGCGACGTGCCTGCGGGCGTCGACGTTGTAGGCCAGCGCGACGTCGCCCGCGGCGTACACATCCGAGGCCGAGGTGTGCATGTGCTCGTCGGTGACGATACGACCGCGGTCGGTGCGCAAGCCCGCCTCGACGGCCAGGCTGATGTCGGGCCGCACGCCGGTGGCCGCGACGACGACGTCGCCGTCGACGGCCTCACCGGTCGCCAAGGTGACGCCGCGGTCGTCGATCTCGGCCACCTCGGCGGAGCCGATGAACCGGACACCGTTGTCGGACAGGATCTTCGCGACACGTTCCCCGGCGTCCACGCCGAAGCGCCGCAGCAGGGGCACCGGTTCGCCGGCGACGACTGTGGTGGCGATGCCGTCGCTCGCCAGGCAGGCCGCCGCCTCACAACCGATCAGGCCGCCGCCGATCACCACTGCCGACCGGGCGCTCAGTGCCGCCATCCGCAGCGCCACGGCGTCGGCGAACGATCGCAGGTGCAGGGCGTTCCCGGCGCCGGGCACGTCGAGTGGCACCGGGCTCGAGCCGCAGGCCAGGACGCAGTGCCAGTACGGATAGCGCCGGCCGCCGCGGGTGACCACCTCGCGGTTGTCGACGTCGAGGCGCTCGACGGTGATACCGAGCACGAGGTCCAGATCGTGGCGGGCGAACCAGTCGGCCGGCCTCAGGTCGATATCTGAGCGGCGGCCGCAGAGGAATTCCTTGCTCAGCGGCGGCTTCTCATAGGGCATCGCCGGGTCGGCGGTGAGGATCGTGACGGGCACGCGGGGATGGCGGGCGCGAAAGGCCGAGGCGGCGTTGAGTCCGGCCGGACCACTTCCGACGGCGATCAACCCTGATGCCCGCACCACGTCGGAGTACCCGCGGCGGGCTTTGCTACGCATCGAGTTCCGCGAACGTCATTTCTGCAGCGGCGGCCGCGCCGGTGGTTGAGGCGTCGTAGCGGCCCTCCTGCGGCGCGAGCCCCGGCTTCTCTCGATAAATATGTATGTGCTATGCATATTAAATGGCTCAGTCGCGCTACGACCACCTCGACGAGCTGCTGACGCGCATCCACGTGGTTCGCCAGCGGCCGGAATGGCGCCGCCTGCTGCTCAGCGACGCCGACCCGGTGTCGGTGTCGAGCCTGCGGGTGCTGCGCGCCGTCGAACAACGCGACCTCGCGGGTCAGCCCGCATCGATCGGTGACATCGCCGACTACCTGGCCGTTGAGCACTCCACCGCGAGCCGCACCGTCGCATCCGTGGTCGCGGCCGGCCTGTTGACCAAAACCGTTGCCGCTGAAGATCAACGTCGATCCTCCCTGGCGCTGACCGACGTCGGCCGCAAAGCCCTCGCTCAGGTCACCGACCGCAGGCGCGAACTGGTCACCGATGTCATCGCGCACTGGCCCGACGACGACGTCGACGCGCTCGTGGGGCTGCTGGACCGGCTCGCGGTCGACTTCGAGGGCCGGGTGCGTCGATGACGGCCGAAGCCACCGCCGCCGCTCCCCCGCAACCACGCCGCGCACTGCGGCTGATGTTCGACCCGACGTTCGGGACGCTGTTCTGGGGCAAGATGTTCGCCGTCGTCGCCGTATACATCCACGGGATGGTGTCGGCCATCGTCATCTACCAGGCGACCGGATCGGCGCTGATGGTCGGACTGGTCGGCGTGGTGCAGTTCGGCCCCCAGCTGATCCTGAGCCCGACCAGCGGCAAGTGGGCCGACCTCGGCGATCCGGCCAAGCAGATCCTGTGGGGGCGGGTGATGTGTGTGCTCGGTTCCGGGTCGACCGCCCTCTGGTACGCCCTCGACCCCGGGCTGACGGGCAACGCCGCGGCGGTGCCGATCCTGGCCGGCACTCTGCTGGTGGGCATCGGATTCGTGATCGGCGGGCCCGCCATGCAGTCGATCGTGCCGAGGCTCATCCGCGACGGCGAACTGTCCACCGCGATGGCGCTGAACAGCTTTCCGATGACGGTGGGACGGGTCTTCGGGCCGGTCATCGGCGCGTATCTGGCGGCGCACCTCGGCGCGGCGACGGGCTTCGCGGTCAGCGCCGGACTGCACTTCGTCTTCGCCCTGTTGCTGCTCCTGGTGCACTTCCCCAAGCCGCCGAAGCGGCTGGCGGGCACCGATTACCGGGTCCGCGCGGCGGTGAAGTACGTGTGGCGGGACCGCCCGCTGTTCCTCGCACTGGTGGCCGTGTCGGCGGTCGGGTTCGCGGCCGATCCGTCGATCACCCTCACCCCGTCGCTGGCCGCCGAACTCGGAGGCGGCACCCAACTCGTCGGCCTGCTCTCAGCGGCCTTCGGGGTCGGCGCCGCGGTCGGGATGGCCGCGCTGGCGATCCTGCAGAACCGTGTCGCGTCGGCGCCGGTGTCCTCGCTCGGCCTGTGGCTGATGGCGGCAGGCACCGCGATGCTCGCGGTCGAGGTGAACACCGCCGTCGCTCTGGCAGGGTTCACCATCGCAGGTGTCGGATTCGGCTGCGCGATGACGGGTCTGAGCACGGTGGTGCAGGAGCGCGCGCCCGAGGAGTTGCGCGGCCGGATCATGGCGCTCTGGCTCGTCGGATTCATCGGCTCGCGCCCGCTGGCCGCGGCACTGCTCGGCGGTACCGCCGACGCCGCGAACGTCTACGTCGCGTTCATCGTCACCGCCGTGGTGACCGTGGTCGTCGCGCTGCTGTGCCGGCCCAAGGCGTTGAGCGGCCCGCTGCCCGGGCTCTGAACGCCTGCACTACCGGAGGACGATCGGATCCTCGATCAACTTCATCCGGATGGGTGTCACGGGATCGAGATAAGAGGCGTCGGGCCGCATATCACCGTGGTTGACGGTCCAGCCGCGGCAGGTTCGGTCGATTGCAATCGGATACACCGTCACCTTGTCGGCGCCGACGTGGATCCGCAGGAAGTTCTTGTGGCCCTCGTAGCGGAACGCCGAGAACGTCTCGGTGGCGTGGCTTTTGAGTGCGAAGAACGCGGCCAGCAGGTACGCGCCGAACACCACCGTCCCCACCACAGCGCCCAGCACGAAGACGACGGCGTAGGCGAGAATCCCCCCGCCCTGCGCGATCTGCAGCGCGGTCCAGGCGACACCGGCCTGCGCGCACATGTGTGCGCCGGTGTGGAGCGCTCCGACCGTGAACCGCAACAGGTATCGCAGTGGTTCCCACTTCATGGCGGGGGCATCGAAGAACGCGGACAGCAACAACCACAGCATCAGGATGAGGATGACGCTCGTGACGTCACGGTCGACCAGCAGCGCGACGAAAGACGTGGCGCCGGCCACCCCGGATGCCGACCCAGTCAACCAGAACAGCGCCAGGTAGAGCACTCCGATCAGGGCGGCGAACGAGGGGTTGTACCAGCCGAGCAACAGCGCGCGAAGGGCAAGCAGGCGAGATCTTCCCTTGCCCGGGTAGCACGTGCCCAATGTCAGTTGCTCTTTTCCACAGAGCTTCAGCGACTCGTTGCCGCCGGAGGAACGGGGCTCGGGCACGCGCACATGGTCGCTCAGCGTGTTGGTGGACGAGAGGAACGCACCACCGCCACCCGCGGTGATCCTCGCCCGGTCGGCGCCGCCGAGCGCCGGAGCGTCGTACCGCGCGTAATGGTGCTTGTCGCCGGAGAGCATGAGCACGGTGACCACCCGGTCGGGCACGAGATGCTTCTCGACGTACGCGAGATTGTCGTAGGCGTTTGCTTCGCGCGGGACGTCGGCCCAGCTGGGTTTCGCCGTGCACAGGATCAACCGGTCGCCGTCGGCCATCTGCTTCGCCACGGTCTGGAAGTATTCGATCTGCGCTGCGTCCAGGTAGGCGCCTGACTGGATGTCGATGCCCCACAGCCAGAACCGGCCGGGCAGGCGTTCGGCGAAATAACTGCGGGTCTGCGCCCGCTCACGACCGCCGACCCAGCCCTTCTGTGCGAACACCCGCATGAAGCCCGTCAGCCCGTCGTACCAGTCGTGGTTGCCGGGAATGGCCACGATGCGTGGCGCTTTCCCGGCACACCACGGCAGCGCCGCCTCGTAGGGCCCGCGGAACCGGTCCTCGTACTCCTGGGCGGTCGCATAGGGATACACCTGGTCGCCGCCGAGCACCAACAGGTCGGCGCGGGGCAACTCGTGCCCGGAGACGGTGATCTCCGGCTGGGAAAGGCACCAGGCCACCGTGTAGGTGGGGTTGAAACCGTCGGCGGTGTCGGCGACGAAGTCCACCCACATGTCCTTGTCCGTGCTCTTCTCCGGCGGAATCCTCGGCGGAAGAGACTGCTGCAGCTCGCGCTTGTCGAGGTACTCGCCGAGGACCACCGACAGGATCACCTTGATACCGGACCTTGCGAGCGTCGAGGGGCTGAACCACCGCACCGGTCTCCGCGGCTGGAATTCCAGCTCTTCGAGGTTCTCTGGCCGACGCGGTGGGGTTCCGTTACGCTCCGCGGTCTCCGGTGTCGCATTGGCACTGGTGGTTTCACGATCAGTCACTGACATCTCCCGATCACCTCCCTGTGTCGGACGCTACCCGGATCGGCGCGGTGATCTCGGGTAACGCAGTACCCCACCTCGCGCGGGTAGTCGACTACTCGTGACCAGGACAGCATCGGAGCTGACGCTCGGGGAATGACGCAATCTCCGACCACGCCGGCCGCCACGGGTGATCCGGCCGGCCTGCGTGACGACATGCGCTCCGAGTACGGCAAGCTGATCGAGATCGTCAACGGTTTCGACCAGAGGCTGCTGACGATCAAGGGCTGGGGCGTGACGTTGAGCCTTGCCAGCCTGGGACTGGCGTTCCAGCAGGGCCACGCCGGCCTGTTCCTGGTCGCCTCGACCAGCGGCTTGGCGTTCTGGGCGCTCGAAGCCTCCACGAAGAGCCATCAGGTGCACTACTACCTGCGCATGCGCGACATCGAGATTGCCTGCTACGAACTCTTCGGCGTGGCCACACCGGAGGGCACCACCACCTCCTCGCCCCTGATCGACTGGTCCTGGTCGCTCTCCGAGCGCCAGCGAAAGAGCGGGCAGCGTGACCGCGCGGCCCCGCCGAGACTCTCTGTCCCCGGACGGAATCCGTGGTTCCACGTCCACGTGATGCTGCCGCATCTCGTCGCCGTCATCCTCGGCGCTGTGCTGTTCGTCCTCGAGCTGCGGGGCGTGATCAACGATTGGTGACGGAGACGCTCGGCATTGCGGCAGCCCAGGCGGCGTGGCCCTGATACCTGTGATCCGCAGCGGCCGTGCGGTACCCGTCGAGCAGATCGACGTACCGGGCATCGTCGCCGCGTGCCCGTGCGATCAGCGCACGACACCGCAGCACGACGGTGTGCCGCATTGCCAGCCCGGCGTGCCTCGGACCTGCCTCCAGGCGGTCGACGGCGATCTCCGCCTCCCGGAGGTCGGCCTCGGTGCCACGGGACACGAGGGTCTCGACCAGGATCCGGGTGGTGGGATTGCACCATCCCACGACACCGGTCCGGAACACGTCGTCGAACGCAGCGCGCATCACGGTGAGCGCTCCGTCGACATCGCCGGCCCTGGCCCATTCACGTGCCCGGAACACGTCGATGACCGGGAGTTCGGTGAGGGTGTAGCTGCCCTCCACACACATCTGCCGGACGTCACCGAGCACCTCGAAACCGCGTTGCCGCTCGATGGCGTCGTCCCGGTTGACCAGTGCGAATCCGAGCGAGCACTTGACCATCGCCAGGCCGAAGTCGTCCCCGGTGCGCTGCACGATCTGCAGTGCCTCGTCGATGTCGTGGAGCACCTTGTCGGTCGGCAGGAGCACGCCGGCGACGATGGTGGCCAGGTAGTTGTATCCGATGACGATCGAATGGGACAGCGCATCGGCTTCCCGCGCGATCTCCAGCGCATGGTCGAAATCATCGCGCCACTGCGGATCCCCCTGGCCCCACCGGGCGAATCCGCGGGCGGCCATCGCGGTGGCGAGTGGCGAGCCGATCACGATGTTGCCCCTGGTCGGGTCGCCTTCGGCGAGGTCGATCACCGTGTCGGCCCACCGGATGAGGTCGCTCAGCTCGTCGGTCTCCGCCTTGGTCTGGATGGCGGCGAAGGACAGTCCGACCGTTAGGTTCGGATCGCCGATCGAGTCGATCACCGCCATGTACTCCGCGACGAGTGCGGAGGCGTCCCTCAGCTGTGCGCGATTGGCATGTTCCATCACCAGGCCCGCCATGCCCATGGCGAGGGACGCCTTGTCATCGTCCTTCTCACACAGCTGCCGCAGTTCGTCGAACGGGACGCCGAAGATGCTGACGTGCACCCGCCACGCGGTCAGACACAGCAGGGTTCGCGGCGCGATCTGCATCGACGTCCGCGCCGGGTCGTCGGCCGGCAGCGCATCGGCTGCCGCGCAGGCGCTTTCCCAGCTGAGGCGGGCGGCGAGGATATCCCGGTTGAGCGACCACCACCCGGCCCGCATGTGCCAGCCGTAGGCCGCATGCAGATCACCCGCCGCCTCGAGATGCTCAGCGACGACTGCCGCGTTCTTGTCCAGCGACTCCGGCCAGCGGCGCTCGATCGCCGCCGCGAGCCGGCGGTGCAGATCGGCGCGACCGGACTTCAGCTGCGACTCGTAGGCCACCGCCCGGATCAGCGGATGGTGAAAGACGTACTCCTCCGGTTGCGTGAACTGGACCTGCTCGAGGAGTTCGGCCGACAACAGGTCGGCCACCTCCGGCTCGGCGATCAGGTCGGCGAGAAGCAGTGTGCTGAATCGCAATCCGATCACCGCGGCAGCGCTGAGGGTCTGCTTGGCGGCCGGATCCAGGCGGTCGATCCTGGCGGCGATGGTGGTCTGCAGGGTGGCCGGTACGCTCACCTCCGCGGCGTCCTCGACGGACCGGTACGCCCCGCGCTGACCGTGCAAAACGTCGCGCTCGATGAAGTCCCGCACGATCTCTTGGGCGAAGAACGGGTTGCCGCTGGAGCGCGAGACGATGGCGCGCTGCAGGCCCTGCACCGACGGATCCACGCCGAGGAGATCCGTGATCAGCACTGAGATCTCCGAATCGTGAAGCGGTAGAAGGGAGATGATCTGCGCACCAGCTATCGAAGTGATGCGCCCGCGGTACTCCGGCCGGTAGGTCACCAGGACGAGCGTGGGCGTCCGGGGCACCACCGCCAGGAAATCGGCCAGCATCGAATCGCTGACGTCGTCGATCCAGTGCACGTCCTCGATGACGTACACCGCGGGGCGCGACCGCTTCAGTTGTGACGCGTTCACGAGCGCGGTGAGTCGACGGCGGCGGGCACCTGGGTCGATCTTGGGCAGTTCGACGGCGGGGTCGGCGATTCCGAGCAGATCGTCGAACAGCAGGAGGTCCTGCTCGTCGGCGTCGGGCGCGCGGGCGCGCAGTTGCAGCCTGGCCGCCTGATCGTCGAGTTCGGTCAGGGCGAACGCCGACCGCAACAGGCGGGTGACGAGATGGAACGGGACATCGCCGGCATGCGAATCGCAGAATCCCCAGAAGACGTCCACGCCCCGCTCCGCAGCGGACGCCGCGGCCTCGCGCACCAGCCTGCTCTTGCCGATTCCCGGTGGTCCGACCACACACGCGACGCTGCCCTGCCCCTGCACGGCACGGTCGAGCAGGCCGTCCATGGCGCCGACCTCCCAGTGCCTGCCGACGAACTTCGACTCCACCCGGGTGGTCGGTCGGCGGTCGGGGTCGATGCGGTCGAGGCGTCGTGCCGGCACCGGTTCGTCGACGTTCTTGACGTGCACCAGTTCCGGTGGACCGAGCACCGCCGCGTGCTCCACCAGCCGGGCGGTGGACTCGCTGATCATCACCCCGCCGGGTGGCGCCGCCGCCTCCATCCGCTGAGCCATGCCGACGTGCCGGCCGACGGCGGTATAGGTCAGCAGGTCCGATCCGAACCTGCCCGCGATCACCTGTCCGGAGTTCAGGCCGACGCGGATCTGGAGACGGACGTCGTCGCGCTGTTCGGTCTCCTCGGACAATCGGCTCGCCGCTCGCTGGATGTCCTGGGCGGCCAGGCACGCCCGTAGCGCGTGGTCCTCCATGGCGATGGGCGCACCGAACAGCGCCATCAGACCGTCGCCGGTGAACTTGTCGACCGTCCCGCCGTAGCGCTGCACCACGTGCCCGGCCCGGTCGACGAGTTGGGTCAGGACTTCACGCAGCCGCTCGGCGCCGAGCTGGTCGGCCATCTGCATCGATCTGACGAGGTCGAGGAAGAGGACTGTCACGTGCTTGTACTCGGCCACGTCCGGCGTGCGGGCAACAGCCGATCCGCAGGCGTCGCAGAAGCGAGCCGACGCTCGAAGTTCCGTGCCGCACCTGTGGCACGCAGTCGCCGTCATTCGGTTACCCGTCGTCTCGGCAGTTCGAGTACCGCGCCCGGTCAGGATATGCCCTGCCGGCCGCTGCGAGGGGTGATTGTGCCGGCCAGCGGTCTCACATCGTTGCCAGCGCTGCATCACACGTGCGTTCGGCGAGTGCCGATATCGTCATGGCCGGATGGAAGCCGATCGACGCAGGCACCACCGACCCGTCGGCGATGAAGAGTCCGGGATAGGAGTGCACTTCGCCGGCAGCGTTCACGACACCGGTGGTGGGGCTGTCCGACATCCGGCAGCCGCCGAGCGGGTGCACGGTGACGGTGCGGCGGAACGCATTCCAGAAGATCAGCGGTGCGAAGGTGCCGCCGTAGTAGTCGGTGAGGCTGTGCATCGCCTGTTGCTGCCGTTCGATGAGTTCGGCGTTCTCGGTCCCGTAGTCCCACGTCATGTCGAGACCGCGCGTCGTCAGATGCAGCCGGCCGTTGGCGTTGTCGCGGCCGATCCCGAACAGATTGGTCGACCGGCGCCAGTCCAACCTGCCGGGCGCCAAGTACTTCAGCGGCCTGGACAGTAGGCCGTGGGCGAACATCTGCGGCACCGCCCACGGCAGCAGTCGCCACAGCAGCGGCGCGAACGGCCGCAGGATGCGCGCCGAGGGCTGGCCGAGATTCGCCAGCGCCTTCATCACGGCCTCGTTGAACGTCGGTGCCGCCAGGGTGAACTCGGGCGCCTGGTCGAAGAAGTGCATCACCGACGTGACGTCCGGGCCGAAGTTCGGCGACAGGTCGACATCGGCCCGGTGGATGGACCCGAGGAAGTCACCGTTCGCCGAGAATCCCTGCCCAAGAGCGTGACTGAGCAACGGCAGCGTCTTGTCGACATCACGGCACCGCAGCAGCAGTTCGGTGGTGCCCAGTGTGCCCGCCGCCAGGACCACCCGCCGCGCGACCGTGACCTCTTGGGTTCCCGTGACGACGTCGCGATGGGTGACGGCGTAGCCGTCGGTCACCGCGCGCAGTCCGACGACCACGCGCCCCGGCCGCACCACGGCGCCACGGGCGCGCGCCTCGGCGAGGTAGGTGCTGTCGGCCGTGTGCTTGGCGCCGACCTGGCAGCCGAACTCGCATTCGGCGCAGTAGACGCAGGGTTGACGGCGCGGCGAGGCCAGTAGCGCTGTCCGGGCCGGCCAACGCACCGATTCGTCGGGATCGACGACGGGCCTGCCCATCTGTTCCCCGGCGTACCGGAAGACCTCGCGTTTCGGCACCCGCTCACCGACCGGTAGCGGCGCCACCTCGAGCATCTTCGCAACCCGGTCGTAGTAAGGATCGAGACTGTGACGGCTGGTCCCCGCCGGCCACCGCGGGTCGTCGAACACCTTCTGCACCGGGCGCACGTTGACGCCGGCATACACCAGGGAACCACCGCCGACGCCTGCCGCGACGACACAGCCACCGCCGGAAAAGAACCGCAGGTCGTAGAGGCCGGTGGCCTGCTTCCGGCGGCGCTGTCGCCAGAACAGCGCATCGATGTCGGTGACGTCACGGGGGAACTGGCCGGGCCGGTAGTGCCTGCCGCGCTCGAGGACCATGACGGAGTGACCGGCTTCGGCCATCCGGTGCGCGGCTATCGATCCGCCGAAGCCCGACCCCACCACGACGGCGTCGAAGCGCGGCGGCGAGTCCCCGTTCATCGCGCTCCCGCGGTGGGCTCGAGACCACCGACGATGTACGGGAACACGTCTGCGGCAGCGTTCCTGCCGAAGATGCAGTCGATGTGGCCGTAGTCCGGGATCAGGTGGCGCCGGTAGAAGCCGTCACCGTTGGCCTCGGTCAGAGCCTGCATGGTCTTCTCCGTGCTGCTCGGCTTGAAGCACGCGTTCTTCGCCCCGTGGATGAACGTCAGGGGCAGCGCGAGCCGGCGCAGGTGGGGCATGTAGCGGTCGGACCCGTCGGCGCCCACCACGGTCCGGTGCCGCACCATCGTCGCCAGGTGATCGAGCGCCGATGTGCTCGTGATGCCGAACATCTCGGGCAGCCCGTCCTGATGGGTCAGTGTGTTGAGCTGATCGTGCTCGTAGAGCAGCGCGTAGATGAACGAGATCCGGTGGCACGTCGCGCTGGTGCACCGTTCGTCACCCATCGGCCACAGGTTCAGCGCCTGGTCGAACAGCTTCTCCCGCAGCTTCTCGTCGTCATACGCGCGTGCGGTCATCGTGTCGATGCCGAACCGCTCGAGCAGCCGCGGCACCCGCAGCCCAGACTTGAGCCGGGTGACGAACGGGGCGTCGATGTGGGTGGCGATCTGACTGCACACCGCGGCGCGGACGTCCTGCAGTCCCGCGAGCATGGCGCACATGAACGCGGTCGACCCGAAGCAGTGCGCCACCACCTGAACGGTGTTCTTGCCCTTGGTGTTCCGTAGTACGTAGTCGACGGCGGCGGGGTAGTCGTGTTCCGCGATGTCGTCGGCGGTGTACTCCGTCCTGGAGGCCGGGAGGTCGATGCTGGACCGGTAGTCGAGCAGCCAGACGTCGTAGCCGCGGGCGCACAGGTACTCGACGAGGTTGGTGTCTATGGTGTCGATCGTGAAGATGGTGCTGGACACCCCGAGGCCGTGCGTCACCAGCACCGGTCCCTTGTCGCCGCTGTGGTAGCGGGTCAGCAGCAGGTCGACACCGTCGGGCGTGGTGAACGGATGGCGTTGCGGCGCCGGCACGCGCAGCGCGCGCGCCTTCCTGGGCGGGACGCCGGTGCGTATCAGCCGCGCCGGCGACGCGACACCGCCGTAGACGCCCGCGAGTTCGGTCGCGAAGCATCTGCCGAACCTGGCCTTCGCCGCGACGATCTCCTTGACGTCGTGGGTGCCGGTGACCCGCATGCTGCGCAGCTGGTTGGCGAACGCCTCAGGGGTGATCGTCAGGACGCCGCGGGCGAGCAGGTCACCGGTGTCGTCGGCCCCGGCGTAGAGGTCGACGTAGAGCGTCGTGGTGTCGGACCAGACGTCGAGGCCGCGGTCGTCGCGGATGTCCTTGCGGCCGCGGAGGAAGAACGTCTGCTCCTTGGTGCCCTCCAGCGTGGCGGTGTAGATCATGTTGACCATGCCGACACGGTCGGGGTTGGGGACGAGCAGGTTGAAGGTGCCGTCCTTGACCTGCAGTCGATCGCTCGAGACCGCGGGGACGTCCACTGTCCCGAACAGTTCCGCGCGACGGTACGGATTCCTCAGGAACGCGTCGAGGTCGTCGGCGGTGATCGTGAAGAGGAACGACATCGGACTGTGCGCGGCCTTCCCTCGCTCAGCGGCGGTGGCGGGGTCGTTCGGGATCCCGTCGCCGGTCATCACCCAGCCGGCCATCCGTTCGGTGAAGCCGATCCCGACGGTCGTGGGTCGCTGCGGGAGTGCCGGTGTCTGCCCCTCGTAGACGATGGTCCAGCCTCGTTCTGCGGCAAGGATGTTCACGTTGCGTTCGGCGATCGCGGTGATGGTCAGCAGCGGATTGGCGCCGAGCGACGTGGGAATCACCGAGCCGTCCGCCACGTAGAGTCCCGGGTGCACCGATGTCGCCGACCGGCCGTCGAAGACCTGGCCCTTGTGGTTGACGACGCCCGTGTCGACGTCCTGTCCCATCGGGCAGCCACCCAGCGGGTGCACGGTGATGAGCCGTTGCCGCTGCTCGTCGAACTGCAGCGGATTCTTGAGGTAGGTCCCGCGCAGTGGCGTGGCGACCGCTTCGAGCCGGTCGTTGATGACGTCGAAGACCTTCTTGTCGTCGAGCTCCGGCCACCGCACCCGCACCCGGTCGTCGTCGTCGAGTTCCAGCGTGCCGTCGGCGCCGTCGTGCGCCATCACCAGATACGTCATGGTGTTGTTCAGGGCGCCGCGGTACGGCCCGGCGAGCAGGCTCTGCAGCTCTCGGCCCAGCTCCTCCGGCTCGTCGACCCATCGCCGGTCGGTGTCCACCCCGCCGAGCCGATTCGCGATGCCGAAGAAGGCGGCCAGTTGCGCACCGAGGCCGCCGGGGATGGCGCCCTCCTCGATGACCATGTGCTGGTCGAGCGGCCCGTCCTGCACCTCGATCAGGCCGGTGATGCAGGGCCCGACCGGGTGACGGTCATCGCCATGGATGCCCCACCCGATGCCGTTGA
Source organism: Mycolicibacterium arseniciresistens (assembly GCF_030519285.1). Taxonomy (NCBI): domain Bacteria; kingdom Bacillati; phylum Actinomycetota; class Actinomycetes; order Mycobacteriales; family Mycobacteriaceae; genus Mycobacterium; species Mycolicibacterium arseniciresistens. Next base: position 21,416 of record NZ_JAUMSQ010000008.1, on the reverse strand, counting down.
CCGGCTCGGGACCGTTGTAGGAGAAGGCGAGCACATCGGCGTTCCCGCTGAACCTTTCGCCGAGCCGGTCCGACCGGCCGATCTCGTCGCTCCTCAGCAGGATCTCGGTGGAGCCGAGGGTGCCCGCGGCCAGCACGACGATGTCGGCGGTGACGGTCATCGGCTCCGCGTCGAACAGTTCGCGGCCGATGTCCTGCGGCCGGTAGTGGACCTTCCAGCGGTCCCCGTCGCGGCTGAGGTGGTGGACGGCGACCTTCGTGAAGATCTTCGCGCCATGGGCCACCGCGTCGGGCAGATAGTTCATCAGCACCGTGTTCTTCGCGCCGACGTTGCACCCGGACACGCAGTCGCCGCACATCGAGCATTTCTGCTGTTCGATGCCTGCGGCGTTGGGGCCGTCGGCGAAGCGGACGTTGAGGAAGGGCAGCGAGAAGTGCGCGGACGGCAGCGCCGCCGATCCCTTCTCGAGCAGCCGCAGTTTCGGCAGATCCCGGTGGGACTCCGGCAGCTGCTGCGGCTGCAGCATCGCCCTGGCCAGCCGGTAGCCCTCGTCGAGTGCGTCTGCGCTGCGCAGTTCTTCTGGCCAGCAGTCCTGTTCGAAGACCGCGGGCTCTGCTCGCAGCGACACGTTCGCGTTGATCAGCGACGTCCCGCCCAGACCGCACCCGACGAGAACGCCGATGTCGTCGTACTGCCGCATGTCCAGCAGGCCGGTGGGGCTGCCGATGCGGGTGCCGTTGATCGTGAGCTGACCGTTGGCCATGGCCTCGGGCAGCGTGTCGGGGAATTCGCCGGGGTGCAGCTCGCGGCCGCGCTCCAGCACCCAGACCTGCTGTCCGGCGCGTGCGAGCCGGCTGGCGGTGACGGCGCCGCCATAGCCGGATCCGATCACGATCACCGACGCATGGCCGTCGAGCTCGGTGAGCGGTGACGACAACCGGCTCAGCGGTTGACCCTGACTCTGTTCTGGAGCGTGGCGTTGCGGCATGGTCCACCCCTCGGACCGACGGAACATTGACGCTGGCTGACACTGCCACCGCTCGCCGCCGCCGCCTGAGGTAGTCGACTACCCCAATCGGGCTCTGATCAGACCGTCGCCGCGACGGGCGGGCCGATCTCCTCGCCGAGGTCGTGCACCACTCGCGCGAGTTCGTCGACCAGCCAGCTGTCGCTGCGCTTGCGGTACACCTCGAGGAGCGAGCGGTAGTACCAGAGGTGGTCCTGCGGGTCGGCGGTGCTGAACCGGTTCCACAGCGCCGGGCCGTGCCTGCGCAGGTCGCGCAGGATGGCCCGGGCGTTCTCCAGCTTGTCGGCGACGGACACCAGGACGGTGGCGTCCTTCGCCGCGCCGAGGTGGGCGATGTAGTCCTCTTTGCGCTGGCGCCACGGCGGTTTCGGCTCGACCATGGTGTCGCTGCACTCCTCGACGATGTCGGCCACCTCGTCGCCGAACCGGTCGCGGATCTCGGCAAGGGTCGCCTCGCCGCCCTGATCCTCGGCGGCGTCGTGCAGCAGCGCGGCGATGGCCTCGGTCTCGCTGCCACCGGCCTCGATCACCAGCCCCGCGGCCGACAGCAGATGGCCGACGTACGGCACGTCACCGCCCTTGCGGACCTGTCTGCGGTGCAGGTTGCTCGCGTAGCCGAGCGCTTCGTCGAACTTCGTCGTCAGCTTCGGTCTCGTCGTCTCTTCCGGCATCACGTCCTCTTTTCGGTCAGCCACAGGTATGACACCGATACCGGGCAGGCAAACGTCTGCCTGCCTGTCACACCGACCGCCTAGGGTGGGCAGGCGATGGCCCTCCATCTCCACCGCGCTGAGCGCACCGACCTGCTCGCCGACGGTCTCGGCACACTGCTGGCCACCCCGCAGTCCGACCCGTTCGCCGAGGAACTGGTCATCGTCCCTGCCAAGGGCGTCGAACGGTGGCTGAGCCAGCGGCTGTCCCACGTCCTCGGCCGAGGCGCCGGCCAGGACGGCATCTGCGCAGGCGTCACCTTCCGCAACCCGGGCTCGCTGATCGCCGAGCTCACCGGCACCCGCCACACCGACCCCTGGGCGCCCGACGCGATGGTCTGGCCCCTGCTCGATGCCATCGACAGCTCACTCGACCAGCCGTGGTGCCGAACGCTGGCGACGCACCTCGGCCACTTCGAGGACGGCGACGAGAAGGAACTGCGGCAGGGCCGCAGATATGCGGTGGCCCGCCGCCTGGCCGGGCTGTTCGCCTCCTACGCCCGGCAACGCCCGCAGCTGCTCGTCGACTGGCTCGATGGCGACACCGACAACGTCGAGGACGATCTGCGGTGGCAACCCGCACTGTGGCGGGCACTGTTCGACCGGGTCGACGCCGATCCGCCGCACGTCCGGCACGCGAAAACAGTTGCCCGGCTGCAGGAATCGACAACCGATCTGCCGCCGAGGCTGTCGTTGTTCGGCCACACCCGGCTGCCCGGCACCGAGATCGAACTGCTCAGCGCGCTGTCCACCCATCACGATCTGCACCTGTGGTTGCCGCACCCCAGCGACGAACTGTGGACCGCACTGGCCGGGCGGCACGGTGCCATCCCCCGCCGTGAGGACACCAGCCACCGGGTCGTCGACCACCCGCTGCTGTCCACGCTGGGGCGCGACCTCCGCGAACTCCAGCGCAGCCTGCCCGTTGACCCGCGGACCGACGAGCATCTCGGCGAGGCGGACCACCCCGACACGCTGCTCGGCTGGCTGCAGTCCGACATCACCGCGAACGCGGTCCGCCCGGGCGGGCGGCGCCTGCGCCCCGACGATCGCTCCGTCCAAGTGCACAGCAGCCACGGCCCGGCGCGGCAGATCGACGTGCTGCGCGAGGTGCTGTTGGGTTTGCTCGCGGACGACCCGACGCTGGAACCGCGCGACATCCTCGTGATGTGCCCCGACATCGAGGCCTACGCCCCCCTGATCGTCGCGGGCTTCGGCCTCGGCGACGTCGTCCACGGTGCCCATCCCGCCCACCGGCTGCGGGTCCGGCTCGCCGACCGCGCCCTGGTCCAGACGAACGCGCTGCTCGGCGTGGCGGCTCAGGTGCTGGCGTTGGCCGGCAATCGGGCCACCGCCAGCGAGGTGCTCAACCTGGCCGAGGCCGCCCCGGTGCGGCAGCGGTTCGGGTTCAGCGACGACGACATCGACGCCATCGGGAACTGGGTGCGCGAAGCCAACATCCGCTGGGGCTTCGACTCGGCGCACCGCAGGCCCTACGGCGTCGACTTCGTGCAGAACACGTGGCGATTCGGCATCGACCGGGTGCTGGCCGGGGTCGCGATGTCGGACGATTCGCACGCGTGGCTGGAGAACACGCTGCCGCTCGACGACGTCGGCAGCAATCGCGTCGAGTTGGCGGGCCGGCTCGCCGACTTCGTCGACCGGCTCAGCGCCACCGTCGAATCCCTCAGCGGCGTCCGACCACTCGACCAATGGCTGCAGGCACTCGCCGACGGCATCGGTGGACTCACCGCGGTGCCCGATGACGACGCCTGGCAGACCAGCCAGGTGGAGCGCGAATTCGCCGACGTCCTCGCCGCCGCGGGTGAGCACAGCGGCACCGTGCTGCGCCTGCCCGACGTCCGGGCACTGCTGGACCGGCACCTCGCGGGCCGGCCGACGCGGGCGAACTTCCGCACCGGCACCCTGACGGTCTGCACGATGGTGCCGATGCGTTCGGTGCCACACCGGGTGGTGTGCCTGATCGGACTGGACGACGGGGTGTTCCCGCGCCTCGGCGTGGTCGACGGGGACGACGCGCTGGCCCGCGATCCGATGACCGGTGAACGCGACATTCGTTCCGAGGACCGGCAATTGCTGCTCGACGCCATCGGTGCGGCGACCGAGAAGCTCGTGATCACCTACACCGGCTCCAACGAGTTCTCCGGCCAGCGCCGGCCGCCCGCGGTGCCGTTGATGGAGTTGCTCGACACCCTGGACATCACCACCGAGGACGCCACCCGCCGTCAAGTGCTGACCGAACACCCGTTGCAGCCGTTCGACATTCGCAACGTCATACCGGGCATGCTCAACATGCCCGCGGCTGAACCCTTCACCTTCGATTCGACGGCTCTGACCGCCGCACGGGTCGCCGCGGGCGAACGCGCGGAACGGCCCTCGCTGCTCGGGACGCCGCTGCCTGCGCCGCCGCCCGACGACGTCGCACTCGACGATCTGATCGGCTTCTTCCGGGACCCGGTGAAGGGCTTCTTCAGGGCCCTGGACTTCACGCTGCCGTGGGACGTCGACGCCATCGACGATGCGATGCCCGTCGAGATCGATGCACTGCAGGAGTGGAAGATCGGCGCGCGGATGCTCGACGACATGGCGCGGGGGATGCGACCGGAACTCGCCCAGCAGGCTGAGTGGCGGCGCGGTTCGCTGCCGCCGGGCCGACTCGGCTGGCGCAAGGCCCAGGAGATCCGCGATCAGGCTGCCGCACTGGCCATCGCGGCTCATCAGCACCGCCGACAGACTCCGCAGGCGCACGACGTCGACATCGACGTGGGCGGCGGCCGTAGGGTCACCGGCACGGTGCCGCACGTCTACGGTGACCGGCTGGTCTCGGTGACCTACTCGAAGCTCGACGGCCGCCATCTACTGACGTCGTGGATCCAGTTGCTGGCGTTGAGTGCCCGCCACCCCGGGCGGGAGTGGTCGGCGGTGTGCATCGGCCGACCGAAGCGCAGCGGCCCACCGCGTGAGCGGATCCTCGGGGCGCCGCACGTGCCTGCGGTCGACGTGGTCAAAGACCTGGTGGCGATCTACGACGCGGGCCGACGCGAGCCGATCCCGCTACCCCTGAAGACGTCCTACGCGTGGGCAGAAGCCCGACATACCCGTGGCCAACCCGAACGCCAGGCGGGCTTCAAATGGAACAGCGGCAGGTTCCCCGGTGAGAACGAGGAACCCGCACATCTGCGCGTGTGGGGGTACTCGAAACTCGGCGTCCTGCTCGACCCGGTACGTCCCGGCGAGGAACACGGCGGCGAGACCACCCGACTGGGCGCCTACGCCACCCGGCTGTGGGCGCCGATGCTGCAGGCGGAGTCGTACGACTCATGAAGACATTCGACCTCCTGGGGCCGCTGCCCGTGCCGAACACCACCACGGTGCTGGAAGCCAGTGCGGGAACGGGCAAGACGTTCGCGCTCGCCGGTCTGGTGACGCGCTACCTCGCCGACGGCGTGGCGACACTCGATCAGATGCTGCTCATCACGTTCAGCAAGGCGGCCAGCCAGGAACTGCGGGAGCGCGTCCGCGGGCAGATCCTCGCCGCCGTCGTCGCGTTCGGCGACCCGTCGACCGTCGGCGACAACCAGTTGGTGGCCCGCCTGCTCGAGGGCACCGAAGAAGAACTCCGCGACCGCCGGCAACGCCTGCGGGACGCGCTGGCCGGATTCGACGCCGCGACCATCGCCACCACGCACCAGTTCTGCCACCTGGTCCTCAAATCGCTCGGGGTGGCCGGTGACACCGATGCCGGTGTGACACTGGCCGAAAGCCTCGATGACCTGGTGACCGAGATCGTCGACGACCTCTACCTCGCCCACTTCGGGAAGGATCGCAACGACCCGCCGATGTCCCGCGGCGACGCACTCGAACTCGCGCGCGCCGTGGTGGCGAATCCGAGCGCCGAACTCCGTCCGATCGATCCGCCGCCGGCCACTGAAGCCGCGATCCGCGTCGAGTTCGCGAAAGCGGTGTGCGCGGCGCTCGAACAGCGCAAGCGCAGGCGCGGCATCCTCGGCTACGACGACCTGCTGAGCCGCCTCGCCACCGCGCTCGAATCCGCCGACTCCCCCGCCCGCCTCCGGATGCACCGACGCTGGTCGATCGTGATGGTCGACGAATTCCAGGACACCGACCCGGTGCAGTGGCAGGTGATCGACCGCGCGTTCGGGGGACGCTCGACGCTGATCCTCATCGGGGACCCGAAGCAGGCCATCTACGCGTTCCGCGGCGGCGACATCGACACCTACCTGCACGCGGCCTCCACCGCCGGGGAACGTCAGACGCTGGGCACCAACTGGCGCAGCGACGCGGTCCTTGTCGACGCCCTGCAGGCCGTCCTGCGCGACGCCGAACTCGGCAACAGCGAGATCGTGGTGCGCCCGGTCACGGCCTCCCATCAGGGACACCGGCTCACGGGCGCCCCGCACAACGACCCGTTCCGGCTGCGGGTGGTGTCCCGCGACACCATCAGGACGCGCCAGGACAAGACCATCTCGATCGATCAACTGCGCAACCACATCCCGGCCGATCTGGCCGCCGACATCAGCGCCCTGCTCAACAGCGGCGCCACCTACGACGGCCGGCCGATCCAGGCCGGCGACATCGCGGTCATCGTCGAGGTGCACAAGGACGGGCGGCGCTGCTTCGACGCGCTCACCACGGCGGGCATCCCCGCGGTGTACACCGGCGACTCCGACGTCTTCCGGTCGGACGCCGCCGACGACTGGCTGTGTCTGCTGGAGGCGTTCGACCAGCCGCATCGCAGCGGGCTGGTCCGGGCCGCGGCCACCACGATGTTCTTCGGCTACACCGCCGAAGACCTGGCGACCCAGGGCGACGCCCTCACCGACCGCGTCGCCGACAAGGTCCGCGAATGGGCCGACCACGTCCGGGAGCGGGGTATCGCGGCGGTGTTCGAGGCCGCCCAACTCGCCGGGATGGGCCGTCGGGTGCTGGCCTGGACCGACGGCGAACGACGCATGACAGACCTGGCCCACATCACCCAGCTGCTGCACGAGACCTCCCACCGCGAGCATTTCGGCCTGCCCGCCCTGCGTGACTGGCTTCGCACGCAACGCGAAGAGCGAAGCGGCGCAAGCGAACGCGGCCGGCGGCTCGACAGCGATGCCGCAGCGGTGCAGATCATGACCGTGTTCGCCAGTAAGGGCCTGCAGTATCCGGTGGTGTATCTGCCGTTCGCGTTCACCCGCAACATCCGGACCGACGAGGCGGTGCTGTTCCATGACGGCCCGCAGCGCTGCCTGCACATCGGCGGTGAGACGAGCCCGGACTGCGCCGAGGTGACCAAGCTGGGGCGGGCGGAGGCGGCCTCCGATGACGTCCGGCGCACCTACGTCGCACTCACCCGGGCGCAGTCGCAGGTGGTGGCGTGGTGGGCGCCGTCTTGGGACGAGCCCAACGGCGGACTGTCCCGGCTGCTGCGCGGCCGCCGGCCCGGCGAGAACACCGTGCCCGGTCGCTGCGACCCGGCGATCGTCGACGACGCCGAAGCGATGGCGGCACTGCGGGCGTGGTCGGACATCGGCGGCCCGGTGCTCGAGGAGTCGGCCATCGCCCCGGCTGCGGAAGTCGAACGACCAGATGCGCCAACGAATCTCAGTGTCCGCCACTTCCACCGCCACATCGACACCCTGTGGCGGCGCACGTCGTACTCGGGTCTGCTGCGGTCCGCCGAGAACACCACCGGGGTGTCCAGCGAACCGGAGGTCGTCGAACTCGACGACGAGGTCGCCGACGTCCCGGTGCACGATCCCGGCCCGGCAGGCCCACCGGTGCCCGCGGTCGCCTCGCCGATGGCCGATCTGCCGATGGGCGCGAAGTTCGGCACGCTGGTGCATGCGGTGCTGGAGACCGCCGATCCCTTCGCAGCCGACCTGGCCACCGAACTGGAGCAGCAGGTCCGCGAGCACTCCGTGTGGTGGCCGGTCGACGTGGCGCCCGGCGAGCTCGCGGCCGCGCTGCTGCCGCTGCACGACACGCCGCTGGGCCCGCTGGCCACCGGGGTCACACTGCGTCAGATCGGTCTGCGGGACCGGTTGCGGGAATTGGACTTCGAGTTCCCGCTCGCCGGCGGCGACATCCGCGGCGACCCCGCTGCGATCACGCTGGCCGACGTCGGTGCGCTGTTCGCCGCACACGTCCCGGCCGACGACGTGCTCGCCTCCTACGCCGACCGGCTGTCCACCGGCGCGCTGGCCGTGCAGCCGCTCAAGGGCTATCTGACCGGATCGGTGGACGCGGTGCTGCGCATCCCCGACGGCGGGGAGCACCGCTACCTGGTGGTCGACTACAAGACGAACTGGCTCGGCGAACCCGACCGGCCGCTCACCTCCGCCGACTACACGAGGGCCAGGATGGCCGAGGCGATGCTGCACTCGGACTATCCGCTGCAGGCGCTGCTGTACTGCGTTGTCTTGCATCGCCTCCTGCGCTGGCGACAGCCCGGGTACGACCCACAGCGTCACCTCGGCGGCGTGCTGTACCTGTTCCTGCGGGGCATGTGCGGCGCCGGCACCCCGACCGAGGACGGGCATCCGGCGGGCGTGTTCAGCTGGCAGCCGCCCACGGCGCTGATCCTCGCGGTGTCCGATCTGCTGGGCTCATGACACGACACTCGTTTCGTATTGACGAAACCGACGAATTGAGCGGGAAAACACACTGACCGCCGAATCGGACGCATGTTCGAGGTAAGCTCAACACAGGTTGAAATCCCAGCCGCAATCCGTCGCAGAATCCGGAGCCTGAAAGTTCCGTGTGCGATGTGCGTCCGACGCCAAGCCGTTACACACCATACGCAGAACTGCGCAGCGACTTTCGGAGTTGATTTCCCATCACCGCTTCCACCGCACCCATCCGGCACCGATCATTCTCGGCGACCGTCATCACCTCGTCGATCGCCGAGCCCATCGCCCGGTTCTCCGCTGTCGAACCAGCGGTCGGACGCCTGTCGATGACCACCGAGGAGCTCAACCCCGAGGCGGTCCGGATCGCCGTCGCCGGTGACCTGGACGCCTCGAACCACGACCAGTTCGCCGATTACGTGTGGCGGCGCACCGCCGACTGTCGCCGCCTGGTCCTCGATCTGCGCGGCCTCGAGTTCTTCAGCACCGCCGGCATCAACGCGATCGCCGCGATCGACGGTTGGTGCGCCGAAGCGGGCATCGAGTGGACGGTGCTGGCCAACCCGATGGTGACGAGGGTGCTCCAGATCTGCGACGAGCACCCCGGGACGGCCGCCGCCTCGGTGTGACGCGCCGCCACAGTTGCGGGGATCGCGGCTGGACGTGCCGTCGATGGCCCACACTGATCGGATGACGGAACCGGCCAACCCGCGCGTCGCGGTCTACCTCGACTTCGACAACATCGTCATCTCGCGCTACGACCAGGTCAACGGCCGCAACTCCTATCAGCGCGACAAGACCAAGGACGCCGGCGAGTTCGCGGACAAGCTGCAGCGGGCCAAGGTGGACGTCGGCGCGGTCATCGACTTCGCGTCGTCCTTCGGCACGCTGGTGCTCACCCGCGCCTACGCGGACTGGTCGTCGGACGTCAACGCCAACTACCGCGATCAACTGGTGGGCCGCGCCGTCGACCTGGTGCAGCTGTTCCCCGCCGCGGCCTACGGCAAGAACGGCGCCGACATCCGCCTCGCCGTCGACGCGGTCGAGGACATGTTCCGGCTGCCGGACCTCACCCACGTGGTCATCGTCGGCGGCGACTCGGACTACATCGCGCTCGCGCAACGCTGCAAGCGCCTCGGCCGCTACGTCGTCGGCATCGGCGTGGCCGGCTCGTCGGCCCGCTCCCTGGCCGCGGCGTGCGACGAGTTCGTCACCTACGACGCGCTGCCCGGCGTACCGGTGTTCGAGCCCGACCCCGAACCCGCAGAGGCCGCCGCGCCGAAGCGCCGCAGGAGCACCCGCAAGGCCGACAATTCCGGTGACGGCGACGAGCCCGATCCCCAGACACGCTCCACCGCACTGCTCACCAGGGCGCTGCAGATCGGCCTGGAGAAGGACGACGTCGACTGGCTGCACAACTCGGCGGTCAAGGCGCAGATGAAGCGGATGGACCCGTCGTTCAGCGAGAAGTCGCTCGGCTTCAAGTCGTTCAGTGACTTCCTGCGGTCGCGTTCGGATCTCGTGGAGCTCGACGAGAGCTCGACCGCGCGCATGGTCCGGTTGAAGAACGGTGGCGCTCCGGTATGACGGTCGCCGCCGCGGGCACGCTCGGCGAGTTCACCGATGCGGGGGTGTTCGAGGCCGCCGACGTCCATGTGGCGCGGCGCCTCACCGTGCTCGGCAAGGAGCCCGACGAGTCGGTGGCGCTGGCCGTGGCGTTCGCGGTGCGGGCACTGCGCGGCGGGTCGGTGTGCGTGGACCTGCGGTCGGTGCCCGACCAGGTCGGCGTGCCCGACCTGCCGTGGCCGGCGCCCGGCGCCTGGCTGGCCGCGGTGCGCGCGAGCCCGTTGGTCGCCGACCCGCCGGTGCTGCGCCTGAACTCCGACGCCGCGGCCGACCTCCTGTACCTGGACCGGTACTGGCGCGAGGAGCAGCAGGTCCGTGACGACGTGCTGGCACTGCTGGCGCCGTCGGACACCGCGCCGCTGCCCGACCTGACGCGGCTGTTCCCCGATTCCGAGGAGCAGCGCCGCGCCGCGCACGTCGCGCTGACGCAGCCGTTGACCGTCCTCACCGGCGGGCCGGGCACCGGCAAGACGACGACGGTCGCGCGCCTGCTGGCGCTGCTGGCCGAGCAGGCGGCCCTGGCGGGCAGGCCCCCGCTGCGGATCGCGCTGGCCGCGCCGACCGGCAAGGCCGCCGCGCGGCTGCTGGAGGCGGTGCTCCTCGAGGTCGGCAGGCTCGACCAGGCCGACCGCGACCGGCTGCCGAAACTCTCGGCGTCCACGCTGCACCGGCTGCTGCGGTCGCGGCCGGACAACTCGTCGCGGTTCCGTCACCACCGGGAGAACCGGCTGCCGCACGACGTCATCGTCGTCGACGAGACGTCGATGGTGTCGCTGACGCTGATGGCCCGGCTGCTGGAGGCGGTGCGGCCGGACAGCCGCCTGCTTCTGGTCGGCGACCCCGACCAACTGGCGTCAGTGGAGGCGGGCGCCGTGCTCGCCGACCTGGTCGACGGACTGGGCGGTCGCGGAGACGCGCGCATCGCGACGCTGGTCACGTCGTGGCGGTTCGGCGAGACGATCGGCGGGCTGGCCACCGCGATCCGCGACGGCGACGCCGACCGGGTGGTCGAGGTGTTGCGCGCCGGCGGTGAGCACATCGCCTGGCTCGACACCGACGATCCGGGCGAGCGCCTTCGCACCGTGCTCCTGCCGCAGGCACTTCGACTGCGCGAGGCGGCGATCCTCGGCAACGCGCCGGTCGCACTGCAGACGCTCGACGAGCACCGGCTGCTGTGCGCGCACCGACGCGGCCCGTACGGCGTGCAGCACTGGAACCGCCAGGTGCAGCGGTGGCTGACCGACGCGACGGGTGAAGCCATCTGGACGGACTGGTACGCCGGGCGGCCCGTGCTGGTGACGGCCAACGACTACGGCCTCGGCCTGTACAACGGCGACACCGGCGTGGCCATCGCCGACGGCGACGGGCTCAGCGTGGCTGTCGGATCGCAGACGTTCGCGGCGAGCCGGCTGTCCGAGGTCGACACGATGCACGCGATGACCATCCACAAGAGCCAGGGCAGCCAGGCCGAGGAGATCACCGTGCTGCTGCCGCCGGAAGAGTCGAGGCTGCTGACGCGGGAGCTGTTCTACACGGCGGTGACACGGGCCAGGCAGCGCGTCCGGGTGGTGGGATCGGAGCGGGCGGTGCGCGCGGCGATCGGCAGGCGGGTGGTGCGGGCGTCGGGCCTGCGACAGCGACTGCACGGCTGAGCCGGCCTTCGGAGCGAGCCGGGCAAACACTTCATCCGCGGTTCGAATTCCATTCCGGGGGGTCGCGCTGTACCGTCGGACGCGGTTGACAACCCAGCCAAGCGGAACGTCACGGTGGCGAGTGCGGAAAACGCTCCCCGCCGCGAGGGTCCTCACGACGTGACCGCGGCCGTCTTACGGTGCCCGAGAGGCTGGGGAGTCTCTTGCCAGGGGGGTTCAATCGTTATCACGACGACACGCGAGGGTGCTCGTTCGATGGCGCATGACTCCGTACAGTCAGACCGTCTGACACGCATAGCACCGTGCCTCTACCGGGGCGACGGACCATCCGAAGTGAACGCGAAGGGTTCACCCACCGACGAGTTTCCGTCACCACCCACAACTCACCTACCTGAGCCGAACGGGCGCCTTTGCCCTGCTCATGGCGGGATGTCACCGATGCCGCCTCCTACGGCGCAACAACCGGAGGGACTGTCGTGAGCAGATTCACCGAGACCATGTACCGCAACGCCCAGTGGAGCCTGAAGGGCCTCAACACCGGCGAGCCGCACGCACCCATCCGGCAGACCTGGGCGGAGGTGCACCAGCGCGCCCGTCAGGTGGCCGGTGGCCTGGCCGCGGCCGGTATCGGTCACGGCGACGCCGTCGCGGTGCTGGCAGGCGCCCCGGTGGAGATCGCGCCGACCGCGCAGGGCGCCTGGATGCGCGGCGCCAGCGTGACCATGCTGCACCAGCCCACACCGCGGACCGACCTGGTGCGCTGGGCCGAGGAGACCACCGCGGTCATCGACATGATCGCGGCCAAGGCCGTGGTGGTGTCCGACCCGTTCATGGCCGCCGCGCCGGTCCTGGAGAGCATCGGGATCACGGTGCTGACCATCGAGAACCTGCTGCAGAGCGCACCGATCGACCCGATCGACACCGACGACGACGATGTCGCGCTCATGCAGCTGACGTCAGGCTCGACGGGATCGCCCAAGGCGGTGCTGATCACCCACGCCAACATCGTGGCCAACGCCGAGGCGATGATCGTCGGCTGCGACTTCGACATCGACACCGACGTGATCGTGAGCTGGCTGCCGTGCTTCCACGACATGGGCATGACCGGCTACCTGACCGTTCCGATGTACTTCGGCGCGGAGCTGGTGAAGGTCACGCCGATCGACTTCCTGCGCGACACGCTGCTGTGGGCCAAGCTCATCGACAAGTACAAGGGCACCATGACGGCCGCCCCGAACTTCGCCTACAACTTGTTTGCCAAGCGGTTGCGGAGCCAGGCCAAGCCGGGTGACTTCGATCTGTCATCGCTGCGCTGGGCACTGTCCGGGGCCGAGCAGGTCGATCCGGCCGACGTTGAGGACCTCTGCGATGCCGGCGCGCCCTTCGGGCTGCGCCGCGAAGCGATCATCCCGGCCTACGGCATGGCCGAGACCACGGTGGCGGTGTCGTTCTCCGAGTGCGGCGGCGGCATGGTGGTCGACGAGGTCGACGCCGATCTGCTGTCCGTCCTGCACCGCGCGGTGCCGTCGAACAAGGGCCACACCCGCCGGCTGGTGTCCCTCGGTAAGCCGCTGAAGGGCCTCGAGGTGCGCGTCGTCGACGAGGACGGGGCGGAGATGCGGCCCAGGGCCGTCGGCGTCATCGAGACCCGCGGCACGCCGGTGACCAGGGGCTACATGACGGTGGGTGGCTTCATCGCCGCGCAGGACGAGCGGGGCTGGTACGACACCGGTGACCTCGGCTACCTGACCGAGACCGGCGAGGTCGTGGTCTGCGGGCGGATCAAGGACGTCATCATCATGGCCGGCCGCAACATCTACCCCACCGACATCGAGCGCGCCGCGGCGCGGGTCGACGGAGTGCGGCCCGGTTGCGCGGTGGCGGTGCGGCTCGACGCCGGACGGTCCAGGGAGACGTTCGCCGTCGCCGTGGAGTCCAAGAGCTACCAGGACCCCGACGAGGTGCGCCGCATCGAACGCCAGGTGGCGCACGAGGTCGTCGCCGAGGTGAACGCGCGGCCCCGCAACGTCGTGGTCCTCGAACCGGGCACGATCCCGAAGACGCCTTCGGGCAAGCTGCGGCGCGCACACGCGCTGACCCTCGTCACCTGAGCGAGGTTCCCGCCCCAGTGGCCGGCGTTGGGTAGATTCACCCCAAATGCACGACTACGAATGCCAGCCAGGCCGGGCGGTCCCACCCGAGCCCGAGTTGTCGCGCGCCGAACTGGACGAGCACGAGGCCGATCTGTACGCCGGGCTCAGTGGCGTGGCGGGCATCGTGGCCGGTGCGAAGCCGGTGAACGAGCTGATGCAGGAGGTCGCCGAGTTCGCCGTGCAGGCGATTCCCGGCATGCAGGGCGCAGGCCTGACCGTGGTCGACAACGTCGGCGACACCCCGCGCATCGAGAGCTGGGCCGTCACCGCGGACTTCGTCCGTGAGATCGACAGCGTGCAGTACGAGACCACCGGCGAGGGGCCGTGCATCACCAGCATGCGGTCGCGTTGCCCGGTGGTCAGCGGGTCGCTGGGCTGCGACCCGCGCTGGCCGCACTTCGGCGGGCGCGTCGCCCGAATGGGCGTGCATTCGGCGCTGTCGCTGCCGCTGATCGTCGGTGACGAGGTGATCGGCGCCATCAACGGTTATGCGTTCGAGCGCGACGCGTTCGCCGAGCATGCCGTGACGCTGGGTGCGCAGTTCGCCGGGCCCGCGGCGGTGTCGGTGTACAACGCGAGGCTGCTGGCCAGGGCGCAGAAGCGCACCGATCAACTGCGCCGGGCGCTGGAGAGCCGTGCCGTCATCGATCAGGCGATCGGGATCCTGCGCAGCCGCACCGGCGGCACGGCGGAGGAGGCCTTCGACCGGTTGATCAGGATCAGCCAGACCGAGAACGCCAAACTCCGCGACGTCGCCGACAGGATGGTCGAGGAGGCTGTCCGACGGGCCCGCGCCCGGATCCGGGGCTGATCAGCCCGGCGGGTGCACGCGCAGGGCAGCGATGCCCGACAGCAGCGCCTGGCGCTCGGCGCGCTGGGTCACCAGTCGTCGCGCGATGTCGGTGAGGTGCTCGTTGTGGGCCCGCGCGTAGGACCGCAGCAGGGTGAACGCCTCGTCCATGGACACGTCGAGGGTCTCACGCAGGAACCCCTTGGCCTGCTCGACGACGACCCGGCTGCTCAGCGCGGCCCGTAGCCTGCCGAACACCGTCGACGGGTTGGCCGGATGTTCCTGCAGGAGCGCCACGCAGGCGACGTGCGCGAGGGTCTGTCCGACCAGCCGGTCGGCCTCGTTCAGTTCGCCGCGGTGGGTGCCGAACAGTCCGAGCGCCCCGAGCACGATGCCGGCGGCCCGCATCGGGACCGCGTGCACCGCGACGAAGCCCGCGTCCACCGCCGCGGGCACGAAGTGCGGCCAGCGGGGGCTCTCAGTCTGGAGATCGGCAATCGAGACGGGCTGACCCGATGCGTAGCAGTCGACGCACGGTCCTTCGTCGGCCTGAAGCTGGAACAGCTCGAGCTCGCGGGCCTGCTCGGACGTCGCGGCCACCAATCGCAGTTGGTCCAGGGGGTCGGCGAGCAAGATTCCGGCGGCGGTCACATCGAGGAGCTGGGCGCATTGCTTGGTGAGCTCGGTGAGCAGGTCGACGACGTCGAAGTCGTCGAGCAGGCTGTCCACGAGTTTGACCACCGCCTCCAGGACGCGGGTCTCGCGAGGCGTGTCGGTCATGTGGCCTCCTTTGTCGCGATCGTGGTCGCAGGCATGTCAGTCGGCGTCCAGCCGTAGGCGGCGGTCGAGGATGTCGCGCGCCACGTCGGTGGCGCTACGGCCGGTGGCGAACGCATGCGCTCTCAGCCGCACCAGCGCCTCGGTGGGGTCCACGTCGAGCTGCGCCACGAGCATGCCGGTGGCCTGGCTGACTTCGGCCCGAGACAGCGCGTTGAGCTCGGCCCAGGCGTCGCTACCGGGGTCGTTGGCAGCGGCTTGCAGGTCCCCGTCCAGCAGGTCGAGCAGCGGGATGCCGGCCACCTCGGCGGCGACGAAGGCGCCGGAGAGTTCCTCCGCCTGCAGCGGGCCTGGTCGTTGACGAAACAGGTCGAGTGCCCCGACGTATTCACCGGCGATGACGACGGGCATCGCGAACACGCCCCGGATGCTTTGGGACAGCAGCGCCGGTGCGTAGGCGGGCCACCGCACCTCCTCGGGGTGCGCCAGGTCGGACGCCAAGACCGGGGCCCGGCGGGCGATCGAGTCGAGACAGGGCCCCTCGCCGAAGGTGAACTGCAGGTCGTCGTACTGCCGGGCCAGGTCACTGCTGCTGCCCAAGGTCGCGCTGTTGGCACCGCTGAAGATCAGCGAGATGGCCGCGGCGTCGATGTCGAGCAGCGCCACGCACGCTTCGCAGAGGTTGTTCGCCGCCGCCGTGCCGCGCCTGCCGTCGACCGCGGCGCGCAGCTGCCCATGTCCGGCCACGTCAGGCCGACGATTGCCGGGCGCCGGACGCTCCCGGGTGTCGTGGTGCGGAGGTCATCAGTCCAGCCTCCTCTACGTCGGAGTATTTGACGAGCACATCGGGGCCGTGCGTCACGATCGCCGCCGGCCGATCTGAGAAGATCGGTGCATCATGCGGGTCGACGGGCGGGAAATCACCGTATCGGGCAGCCTTCTCCAGCCGCTGACCCGACGGACGAACGACATCCTGCGCCTGGCCGTCGCGACCGTGGTGCTGGCCGTGGTGGTGACCAGTTCGCTGATCACCCGCTACGAGTGGGACGCACTCGAACGGTCGATCTCGGAGATCGTCAGCTTCCTGACGCCCACCCAGTCGAATCTGGTCTATCTGGTCTACGGCCTGGCGATCCTGGCCCTGCCGTTCATGATCCTGTTCGGGCTGTTGGTCGGCAGGCAGTGGCGGCTGCTCGGCGCCTACGCCGCCGCGGCGTTCATCGCGGGCCTGGCGCTGTCCATCACCGGAAACGGGATCGCCGCTCCGCAATGGCATTTCGATCTGAACGACCGGCTCGACACCCAGCTCTCGCAGTTCCTCGACGATCCGCGCTGGATCGCGATGCTGGCGGCGGTGCTCACGGTGTCGGGGCCGTGGCTGCCTGCGAAATGGCGGCGATGGTGGTGGACGCTGCTGCTGGCGTTCGTGCCGATCCACCTGGTGGTCTCGGCCGTCGTGCCTGCCCGGTCGGTGCTGGGGCTGGCGGCGGGCTGGTTCGTCGGCGCGCTGGTGGTGCTCGTGGTCGGCACACCGGCGCTGGAGGTGCCACTGGACAGTGCGCTGCGCAGGATGGCGCGGCGCGGGTTCGTGGTGACCGCGCTGACGGTGACCCGCCCGGCGGGCCGGGGGCCGCTGCTGCTGACGGCGACCGCCGAGTCCGGCGCCCGGCTGACCGTCGAGATGTACGGGCCCAATCAGCGCAGCGGCGGCGCGTTGCGCCAGATCTGGCGCAAGCTGCGGCTGCGGTCGAGCGAGCCCGCTCCCCTGCACGCGTCGATGCACCGCACGGTCGAACACCGAGCGCTGATGGCGATCGCGATCGGCGATCTCGGCGTCGCCAACACCGCCACGGTGGCGATCGCCACGCTCGAACGCGGCTGGACGCTGTACACGCATTCGCCGGTGCGCGGCCACCCACTCGACGCCGACACCCCGCTGTCGAAGGTGTGGGGAGCGCTGCGGGTGCTGCACGAGCACCAGATCGCGCACGGCGACCTGCGGGCGAGCGAGATCACCGTCGACGAGGGCACAGTGCTGTTCGGCGGGTTCGGTTACGCGGAGTACGGCGCCACCGACGCCCAGCTCCAGTCCGACATCGCCCAGCTGCTGACAACGACGGCCGGCGTCTACGACCCGAAATCCGCAGTCGAGGCGGCGATCGAGGCCTTCGGCAGGGACGAGGTGCTGGCCGCATCCGGCCGGTTGACCAAATCCGCTGTCCCGCAGCGTATCCGAACCGCAGTGGCCGACGGCAAGGCGGTCATCGAGTCCGCGCGCGAGGAGGTGATGCGCCAGACCGGGGCCGACAAGATCCAGGCGGAGAACATCACCCGGTTCACCCGCAGGCAAATCATCCAACTGGTGCTGCTCGGCGCTCTGGTCTACGTCGCGTATCCGTTCCTCGCGACGGTGCCGACCTTCGCCGCCGAGCTGCGCACAGCGAACTGGTGGTGGGCGCTGCTCGGGCTGGCGGTGTCGGCGCTCAAGTACCTCGGGGCGGCGGCGGCCCTGTGGGCGTGTTCGGACGGGTTGATCAGGTTCCGGTACCTGACTGTCATGCAGGTGGCCAACACCTTCGCCGCGACGACGACGCCTGCGGGAGTCGGCGGGCTTGCGCTGTCGACGCGGTTCCTGCAGAAGGGCGGGCTGGGGGCGTTGCGCGCGACCACCGCGGTGGCGCTGCAGCAGTCGGTACAGGTGATCACGCACGTCTCGCTGCTCATCCTGTTCAGCGCCGTGGCGGGCGCGTCTGCCGACCTGTCGAAGTTCGTGCCGTCGGCGACGCTGCTGTATCTCGTCGGCGGGGTGGCACTCGGCCTGCTCGGGACGTTCCTGTTCGTGCCGAAGTTGCGGCGCTGGCTGGCGACGGCGGTGCGGCCACGGCTGCAGGAACTGCTCGGTGACCTGGCAGCGCTGGCGCGGGAGCCGTGGCGGTTGGCGCTGATCGTCCTCGGTTGTGCGGCAACGACACTCGGTGCGGCGTTCGCGTTGTGGGCCAGCATCTCGGCGTTCGGCGGCGACGTGTCGTTGGTCACGGTCACGGTGGTGACGATGGTGGGCGGCACGCTCGCGTCGGCGGCGCCGACCCCCGGCGGTGTCGGCGCCGTGGAGGCAGCCTTGATCGGCGGCCTGGCCGCCTTCGGCGTGCCCGCCGCGGTGGCGGTGCCGTCGGTGCTGCTCTACCGGGTGCTGACGTGCTGGCTGCCGGTGTTCCTTGGCTGGCCGATCCTGCGATGGCTGACGCGCAGGGAGATGATCTAGCGCTCCCCCGGCGCGGCCGCCACGCGCAGGTGCCGGCGCTGCGCCAGCTCCTCCTCGCCGACCAGCTCGAGCATCGGCTGCCCCGGCACGCACAGCATGGTGACCGTGAAGCGGACCTTCACGTCGTCGCGGTTGTTGCCGTCCTGGTAGTGGATGACGTCACCGCCGGGCTCCCAGAACGCCTCGCCCGCCCGCACGACCCGGGGCGCCGCGCCCTCCAACTCGAACAGCATCTCGCCTTCGAGCACGTAGCCGAACGCGGGGCCGCCGGGGTGCCGGTGCGGCGGGGTGCCGCGGTTGGCCGGCGGGTACTCGATGTGCACCGTCATCGCATGCGCGCCGGCCGGGATGAATGGCGGCTGTACTTCCTGCAGCACCGTCAGGGCGGTGTGCCAGGCGTCGTCGTATTCCTTGTTCTGCGGCATCGGTCTTCTCGCTTCCTCAGGCGGCTTGGTGGTCGGCGGCGGCGTCGACGCGCTTGGCGCGGTGGGCCAGCGCGACACGCAACCGCTCGCGGCCCCGGTAGATCCGCGACATGACGGTCCCGATCGGGACGCCCATCAGCGCGGCGGTCTCGGCGTAGGTGTAACCCTCGATGTCGGCGTAGTACACCGCGGCACGGAAGCCCTCGGGCAGGCTCTGCACAGCCGCCCTGATGTCGTTGTCCGGCAGTCGATTCAACACCTCGTCCTCGGCCGACCACAGGCCGGCCGATTCGTGCGACGCGCTGGCGGCCAGGTCCCAGTCGTGGATCTCGTCGAACGCGGTCTCGGTGACCCGCGACTGCTTGCTGCGGTACGTGCTGACCCAGCGGTTGTACTGGATCCGGAACAGCCACGCCCGCAGGTTGGTGCCGGGCCGGAAGTTGTGGAATCCCGCGAAGCCGTGCAGCAGGGTGTCCTGCAGCAGGTCCTCGGCGTCGGCGTCATTGCGCGTCAACCTCCGTGCGCCGCGCAGCAGGACGTCGAGAAGCGGCTCGACGCCGCGGGCGAAGTGGGCGGCGAGCTCGGCGTCGGGCCGGGCCGTCGCGGTGGTGCCGGTTGCTACGACCTTCACGGTGAACCTCCGAGTGAGTGGGCTGTCGATGTCCTACTCAGACTCGCGGCTGCGGGGCCCGGGGGGACCCTTGGAAACCCGTGGTCCGTGGTCAGTGGTCCGTGGTGGACACCCCGGGGTCAGGGGTCAGACGGCCCACGAGACCGTGCGCAGCTGCCGGCGCGAGGTGACGCCGAGCTTGACGAACACCTTGCGCAGGTGCCACTCGACGGTGTGGGTGCTGATGAACAGCTGCGCGCCGATCTCCTGGTTGGTCAGGCCCTCACCGGCCAGCTTGGCGATCTGCGCCTCCTGGGCGGTCAGCCGGTCACCGGAGGCCATCGGCTGTTTGCGCACCTTCTCACCGGTGGCCAGGAGTTCGCGGCGCGACCGCTCGGCGAACGCCTGGGCGCCCATCCGGCTGAACAGGTCGTGCGCGGCGTTGAGCTGCCTGCGCGCGTCGATGCGACGGTTGATGCGGCGCAACCATTCCCCGTAGCGCAGCTGGGCCCGCGCCACGTGCACGACGACCTTCGTGCGTGTGAGCCGTTCGACGGCTTCGGTGTGCAGGGCGTCGACAGTGTGCTCGTCCGCGGAGTCGGTCAACAGGGCCCGCGTGCTGGCCAGCACCCCGAGTCCCCAGTCGGTCCCCGCGGCGAGGGTGCGCTCCTCCAGTGCGGCCAGCGCCCTGACCGCGGCCGCCCGCTCACCGGTGTGCACGGCCGCCTCGACCAGTTCGAACAGTGCCCAGCCGTGGATTCCGAGGTCCTCGTGCGCGGCCGCGTCGCTGACCGCGGCGTACGCCTCCTCGTAGCGGCCCAGCCCGTTGTAGAGCACGGCGGCGGCGTGGCCGACGACGCCGAGCAGCCGGCCTTCGCCGCGGGCACCGGCTTCGGCGGTGGTGGCGTCGAACATGTCGACGGCATCGGCCGGCACTCCCCGCGACGCGGCGAGCAGCATGGACTGATGGGTGATCGGCGAGTAGTAGCCGGTCGACCCGATGATCGACTGCGCCTCCTCGATGAGCGTTGCGGCCGTGTTGAATTCGCCGGTCAGCAGGTGGAAGCCGGCCCGGTATCCGAGCGTCTGCGGCAGCCCGGCCAGCGCACCGGCCTCGCGCGCGCGGCGCACCGCGGCGGCGGACAGTTCGTCGAGCAGCCCCTCGTCCCACAGTTCGAGTGCCGCGGACTCCTGCAGCACCGGAAACGCGGGCACCAGCCAGCGCAGCACGTGTACGTCGTCGGACCGGGCCTGGACGCGCATGTGGTCCAGCCCCGCCCGCAGCGCCGGGCTGCCCGCCCGCACGCCGTCGGTGATGCGGATCGCCCACCCCCGCAGGAGATAGTCGACTGCCCGCGCGAAGTCCTCGGCGTCACCGATCGCGGTGCGGGCGGCCGCGGCGGCATCGGTGAGCGCACCGGGATCACCGAGCCGCCCGGCGAAGATGATCGCGGCGATGGCCTCGAGATAGCTTTCGCGCGAGGAGAAGTCGTCGACACCCGTCAGCTGCTTCGCGGCGTCGAGCAGCGCGGGTGCGGTGTCGGCGAGCCGCTTGGCGCGGGTATCGCCGCCGCGGGCGCGGACGAACTCCATCTGCGCGCGCAGCCGGGCGACCTGCGCGTGCTGCAGATCGGTCAGTGGTCCGACTTCGGCGATGGACAGCAGTTCGTGTGCGGCGGCGGGTGCTGCGGCGTCGCGTTTGGCGCGGGCGGCGGCCAGCGCTCTGGC
>NZ_JAUMSQ010000079.1:0-4429 GCF_030519285.1 Mycolicibacterium arseniciresistens | reverse complement strand
CGGCCCAGCCGGGTGCTGCCGTCGATCGCCGAGGCCATCGAGCTCATCTGACGATGACGACCGTCGAG
Organism: Mycolicibacterium arseniciresistens; assembly: GCF_030519285.1. Lineage (NCBI taxonomy): Bacteria > Bacillati > Actinomycetota > Actinomycetes > Mycobacteriales > Mycobacteriaceae > Mycobacterium > Mycolicibacterium arseniciresistens. Next base: position 4,361 of record NZ_JAUMSQ010000079.1, on the reverse strand, counting down.
CTGATCGGTGTGCCGTTCGACGGCTATGGACGCGCAGGCAACCAGGCGCGCGCCGCGGCGGCCCTGCGCGCCGCCGGCCTCGCCGGTGCCGTCGGTGGCGTGGTCGGCGACGACGACATCGCGCTGCCCACAGCCGAATCCGCCCGCGGCCCCAACGGCCTGATCAACGAGCCCGCCCTGCTGGCGATGACCGACGGGCTCAACGAACGGGTGGGCGCCGCGGTCACCGCAGGCCGGTTCCCGATCGTGTTCGGCGGCGACTGCGCCATGCTCCTCGGCATCGTCACCGGCCTGCGCGACCACGCGGATGACACCGCACTGGTGTTCGTCGACGGCCACGAGGACACCATGCCGCTGGACGTGTCCGAGGACGGCGAGGCCGCCAATACCGAGATCGGTCTGCTGCTCGGCATCACCGGCCGACTCCTGCAAGGCCCGCTGGCGCAGCGGCTGCCCGCGCTGCAGCGGGACCGGCTGGCGGTGCTCGGACCCCGCGACGAGTCGTGGCGCAGGCAGTTCAACGTCGGCACACTGGCCGACTGCGGGGTGTGGCTGGCGCCGCTGGCCGACGTCGCCGCCGACCCGCCGCAGACCGGGCGCCGTGCGCTGGCCGCGCTGCCGACTGAGAATTGGTGGCTGCACATCGATCTCGACGTCCTCGACCCTGTCGAGTTCCCCGCGCAGGGGCTGCCCGGCGTCGCCGACGAACCCGGCGGACTGACGTGGCGGCAACTCACCGCGCTGGTCCTGGCGATGGCCGAGGCCGGTGGCTGTGTGGGTGCCAGCCTCGCGATCTACGACCCCGACCAGGACCCCGACGGCGCCGACGCGGCGCGCATCGTCGAATTCGCCCGCGACGTCCTGCCCGCCGTAACCGGGACGGCGTGAATGGCCGAGTCCATCGACACGAACTTCCTCGCGGCCGTGCGAGCGATGACCGCAGGCACCCCTCGTGACGGGACGAGGCTCACCGCACCGCTGGCCCTGGACGTCTTCGACGCCCAGCTCCGCAGCCGCCACCTCGACATCGCCGCGCGCGAGTTGCGCTCAGAAGGCAAGGGCTACTACACGATCGGCTCGTCAGGGCACGAGGGCAACGCGGCGGTGGCCGCCGCCCTTCGTGTCACCGATCCCGCCTTGCTGCACTACCGGTCCGGTGGCTTCTTCCTGGCGCGGGCCGGCCAGGCCGGCGGTGTCGACGGCATGGCGAGGGCCGTGCGCGACGTGCTGCTCGGACTGGTCGCCGCGGCCGCGGAACCCATCTCCGGGGGACGGCACAAGGTCTTCGGCAGCCACGGCCTCAACGTGATCCCGCAGACGTCGACCATCGCCTCGCACCTGCCGCGCGCCGTCGGCGTGGCGTTCTCCATCGCCCGGGCCCGCAAGCTCGGCGTCACCGGCGCCTGGCCCGACGACGCGCTGGCGGTGTGCAGCTTCGGCGACGCCTCGGTGAACCACTCCACCGCGGTCGGCGCCATCAACACCGCGATGCACTCCGCCTACCAGGGTCTGCCGATGCCCCTGCTGCTGGTCTGCGAGGACAACGGCATCGGGATCAGCACCCCGACACCGCGCGGCTGGGTGGCCAGGACCTATGAGAACCGGGCCGGGCTGCAGTATTTCGCGGCGGACGGCGCCGACCCGGCCGAGACGTTCGACGTGGCAGAGGCGGCCGCCGAGTACGTGCGCAGCCACCGCAGGCCGGCCTTCCTGCACCTGCGCACCGTCCGGTTGATGGGGCACGCGGGTTCGGACTACGAGCCCGCCTACCGCAGGCCCGACGAGATCATGGCCGACTTCGACCGGGACCCGGTGCTCGGCACGGCCGCCCACCTCGTCTCCGCGGGTGTGCTGACGCCCGAGCAGGTGATCGACCGCTACGAGGCCGTCCGTGCCGAGGTGCTCGGGGCGGCCCGCGAGGTGGTCGGGCTGCCGCAACTCCTGACGACCGCCGAGGTGGTGAGGCCGCTGCGCGATGCGATGGCCGAGGCGGTGGCGGCGTCGGCGCGCACGGACTTGGTTGTGCCCGTGGCGGGCAGGGGCGGGGAGCCGCTGACCCTCGCCCAGTCGATCAACCGGGCGCTGCGCGAGATCCTCGAACGCAGGCCCGGGGCACTGGTGTTCGGGGAGGACGTCGCCCGCAAGGGCGGCGTGTACGGGGTGACCCGCGGACTGCAGAACGCGGCCGGGCGGGCCCGCGTGTTCGACACCCTGCTCGACGAGCAGGCCATCCTCGGGCTGGCGCTCGGCGCGGGCATGTCGGGGCTGCTGCCCATCCCGGAGATCCAGTACCTGGCGTACCTGCACAACGCTGCCGACCAGATCCGCGGCGAGGGCGCGACACTGCAGTTCTTCTCCGACCGGCAGTACCGCAACCCGATGATCGTGCGGATCGCCGGATACGGCTACCAGAAGGGGTTCGGCGGCCACTTCCACAACGACAACTCGATCGCCGCGATCCGCGACATCCCCGGCGTGGTGATCGCCTCGCCGTCGCGGCCCGACGACGCCGCGGCGATGCTGCACGCCTGCGCCGCAGCCGCCGACGCCGCGGGCACCGTGTGCGTCTACCTCGAGCCGATCGCGCTCTACCACACCCGTGACCTGCACCAGGACGGCGACGAGCAGTGGCTGGCGCGCTATGCGGACGAGGTCGCGCCGATCGGGCGTGCCCGCACCCACGGCGACGGCGCCGACCTGACGATCCTGACGTTCGGCAACGGCGTGCGGATGAGTCTGCGGGTGGCGCGCCGTCTGGAGCGTGCCGGCATCGGCATCCGCGTCGTCGACCTGCGCTGGCTGGCGCCGCTGCCCGTGGAGGACATGCTGCGCGAGGCGCGCGCCACCGGCCGGGTGCTCGTCGTCGACGAGACCAGGACCACCGGCGGCGTCGGCGAAGGACTGCTCGCCACCCTGCTCGCCCACGGCTACACCGGCCGGCTGGCCCGCGTCGCGGGCGAGGACAGCTTCATCCCGCTCGGCGATGCGGCACTGCAGGTGCTGCTCTCGGAGGACACCATCGAGTCGGCGGTGCTCACCGTGACCAAGCTCTGACAGCCGCTTGCTAGCTTGAGCGGATGGCCGAACCCGCTCCCGACCCGACGCGCCCGCTGGCCGGCGTCCGGATCGTCGAGATCTCGAGCTTCGTCGCGGTGCCGCTGGCCGGGATGACGCTCGCGCAGCTCGGCGCCGAGGTGATCCGCGTCGACCCGATCGGCGGCGCGGCCGACTATCGCCGCTGGCCGGTGACCGACACCGGGGACAGCATCTACTGGGCCGGGCTGAACAAGGGGAAGCGGTCCGTCGCGGCCGACCTGCGCTCACCCGAAGGGCAGGACCTCGTCACCCGGCTCATCGCCGACGCCGGCGTCTTCATCACGAATGTGGCCGGCCGGCAATGGCACTCGTACGACACGCTGGTGGCGCGCCGGCCCGACATCGTGCACGTCGAGGTGTCGGGGCGCGCCGACGGCGGGACCGGGGTGGACTACACGGTCAACGCCTCGGTCGGCTTCCCGCTGGTGACCGGTCCGGCGCAGCTGGCCACGCCGGTCAACCACGTGCTGCCCGCCTGGGACGTCACCTGCGGGCTGTACACCGCGCTGGCGGTGTCGACGGCGCTGCGGCACCGCGACGCCACCGGCACCGGCGCGCGGATCGCCATCCCGCTCGACAACGTCGCCCTCGCCACCGCGGGCAATCTGAGCTTCCTGACCGAGGTGATGGTCAACGGCGCGCAGCGACAGCGGATCGGCAACTCGCTCTTCGGCACCTACGGGCAGAACTTCACCAGCAGCGACGGCGCCGCGTTCATGGTCGTCGCGCTCACCAACCGGCACTTCCGCGACCTCACCGAGACCACCGGCACCGCCAAAGCCGTTGCCGCGCTGGGCCAGGCGCTCGGCGCCGACTTCACCGACGAAGGCGAACGGTACCGCCACCGCGACGCGCTGACCGGGCTGTTCACCGTCTGGTTCACCGAACACACCGCCGACGAGATCGCCGCGGCCCTGACGACCACGTCGGTGCTGTGGGAGCGCTACCGCAGCTTCGCCGACGTCGCCACCGACGATCGGGTGACCGACAACCCGCTGTTCACCCGCCTCGACCAGCCGCGGATCGGTGCATACCTGGCGCCGGGGCTGCCGATGGCGATCGGCGGTGTCTACCCGCCGGCCGTCGCGGCGCCCGCACTGGGCGACGACACCGCCGCGGTGCTGTCCGACTGGCTGGGCCTCGGCGCCGGCGACGTCGGCCGTCTCGTCGGAAGCGGCGTCGTGGCAACGGGTTCCGAATGAGCCGGCTGCTCAGCCTGCTCGACGTGCAGCCGGTGCAGGACGGCGGCTGGACGGGCGCGGCCA
>NZ_JAUMSQ010000078.1:0-9713 GCF_030519285.1 Mycolicibacterium arseniciresistens | reverse complement strand
CGCTTCGGGCAAGCCCTGCGGTGCGGGAGCGGCGGCCGGTGGTTCCGGCGCGGGCGCCTCGGGTACCGGCACCGCTTCCACCGGTTCGACCGGCAGCACCTCGGGCGGCGGAGGAGGAGCCGCGGGCGGTGCGGCGGGTACCGGGCGTGGCGCCGGCTTCTGAGGACGCGGCGGCAGCTTCTCCACCGGGTCCTGCACCAGGGCCGCCTTCGCCGACTGTTCGGACGCGTTGGCCGTCTGCTCGTGCTCCGGCGTGGACTGAGGGGTGAGGGCGACCGACAGCGACACCACGAAGGTGACCACCGCGGCGACGAGCACCCCGCCCAGCGCGGCCACCCGCGGCGTGACGAACGGCTGCCTGCCTGCGGGAGTCGGCTCCGCAACGAAGCCGAGGTCGAGGTCGTAGGTGCTGCGGGCCGACGCGAGTGCCGCGCCACGGGCCATCGCCAGGTCGGCCTCGGCGGCGGAGATGACCGCGAATCCCCCGGCGTCCAGCGATGCGACGACGTCGTCCAGATCGCCGGCCGAGCCGAGGACGTAGACGTCGGCCGGTTCGGACGGGCAGCTGTCGACCAGCGCGGTCAGCCAGTGCGCCACCTCGGCGGCATCACCCGCGCCGAACCGTTCGATGACGTCGACCACCACCTCGTGGGCGTCGACCACCGCGGCCACGGCCGCGTCGGGTTCCACCACACACACGGCGATGTCCTCGAGGCCGGCGATGTCACCGATTCCCGTCGCCAAGGCAGCCGCCGCGTCCGACTCCGAGACCGCGATGACGTTGTCCGCACCCTTGTCGGCGAGGAGTTCGAGCACCGTCGAGGCGGCAGCCGTCGCGCTTCCGAGCCAGGTGACCCCGATAGCGCGTGGTCGCCGGCCGGGGACCACGGCGAAGGGTCCCTCGCCGAGAACCGCGTCCACCAGGTCATTCAGGCCATTGTCGGCGCCGTCGAGTTCCAGGGTGCCCTTGTCGACCGTTGCGCCCTCGCCGGTCGCGCCTTCAACCAGCACGAAACGGATGGCAGCCGACGTTATCGAGAGGCCGAGTACTAGGTCCACTGATACGTTCCCGATCTGCTTGTCAGTCGGGACCGAGGTTACCGCCGCCTACCCGGGTTGGTGCAATCTGCAACTTCACCGAGCCCACGACCTGCGGCGATGGGTGGCTACCCTGAGGGTATGAGGCTGCGGAAGGCGTTGGTGACGGTGTCGCTGATCCTCGTCGCCAAGGCCGTGCTGATCGGCTGGGTGGCCTGCGGGCGGGCCGAGATGATCGCCACGCCGTCGCAGATCGAGGCCGGCGCCACGCTGGTGACAGCCACCACGTCGGCGACGGCCGCGGCCGACCCGCGCCCCGGCATCACACCTTGCTGAGGTCCGTTCGCATGGTCTTGACCTGGTAGTCGTCCCACGTCGAGATGTTCCAGTACAGGTACTGCTGGTCGCTGGAGGAGACGTTCGCGGTGGACGACCACGGATGGATCATCGGCGCGTAGAGCCCCGGCATCTTCGACGAGGTCACCAGCGTCGTCGGCGCCGTCCATGGGCCCTCGGGCCGGTCCGCCTTGCGGATGACCACGTTGTTGTTCTGGTCCGCGTAGAGCATCACGTACTTCTTCTCGTAGGCGTTGTATTGCACCGACATCTCGCCGACCGTGGGGTACGTGGTGTTCTTCACCAAGCCGAACCACGACGTGGTGGTCGTCCCCGGCAGGATGGGTTTGGCGGCCGCGGGGTTGTTGTTCACCCACGTCGAGCCGTTCCAGTACTGGTACTTCGTCTGGTCGAGGATTTCCCTCTCGTTCACCCGAGACAGGTAGGCGGTGCCGCCGCGGCCCGCCGGCGTGCCGAAGGCGTACACGTATCCGTCCGTCTTCGGTTCCCCGGTCACGGGATCGGTGACCGGCGCACCGGTGGCGTCGACGACCGCGCCCTTGACGTAGGCGAACTGCTGGAAGTTCTGGTTGCCCGAGATGAACGGGCGGGTCGAGCGTCCGACGGCGGCGGGCCGCACCGAGGACGCCGGAACGGTGCGCCAATTCTGGCCATTGTCATCCGAATACGCGATGGCCGAGTAGTTCGTGGTCCACCGGCCCGGGGTGTCCCAGGACCGTACCGACATGAAGTTGATGTACTGCCTGGTCGCCCCGTTGACCCCGGCGCCGGGCACCGAGATGGCGGCGGTGGGAATGATCGTCACCTCGGGTCCGACGGCGTAGCCGTACTTCCCGATGATCTCGCGCGAATAGTTGTTGACCGACATCGGCGAACCGCTGTAGGTGCCGGGATCGTGAATGATGCCGTCGCGCACGTACATTCCGTTGGACAGCGTGGAGTCGTAGCTGCGGAAGAGGGTGTTCATCCGCCACCCGGTCTGCCGCACCGGATTGTCGCCGAAGAAGGTGTCGCCGAAGGCGATCAGCACCTGGTGTTCGTTGACCGGCGTGAGCGGATTGTCACGAATCCCGTTGTCCCACATGACGCCCACATCGGTGCCGCCGATGCCGAACCTGTCGAAGGTCTGGTTGAGACTGTTGCGGCCGGTGACAGCGGTGATGTAGTCGGTGTTGCCGCTGACCGGAACAGGTGTGACCTGGTAGTCGGTGGCGGGGTCGGGTGTGGCGACCAGCGCCGCGGTGGTGGTCGCGGCCGTCGTGACAGCGGCGCGCGCCGTGGTGGAGACAGCCGCCGTCGACGCCACCTGTTCGGTCTCCCGTCGCGCAGCCACCGCCATCAGCGCCCCGAGCGCCCACGGCGATGTCGGCGCGACCGGCACGTTGGACAGCGTTCCCAGGCCGAGCGCCGCGAGCACGCGGTTCACGATGCGCGTCGCGGGCGCCGGTGCAGGCACCGCAGTGGGCGCGGCCGCCAGGGCCGAAGCGACCTGCCCACCGGCCGCCGTCACCGACGACACCGCGGTGGTGACCGCTGTTGTGATGGAACGGGTCTCGGTCACCGCGGCGAGTGTCTTGGTCTCCGGTTGCGGCCCGGTTGGGGTCTTGTCGACGACGACCGCGCGTGTGGTCACCCTGGGACGCGCGGCCTGGACCTCGATCCTGGTGATGCGGTCGTCTCGTGCGGACGCCCGGGACCGGGCCGAGGACGACGACAGCGCAAGTGGCGCCTTGACTTCGCCTTTGACGACGGCCGGTTGAGTCGGTCCGCCGGTGCCTACGCCGGCGGCCTCGGTGGCGTCGGGGCCACCCGCGTCCGTCTTGACGCCATCTTCGACGGATGTCTCGCCGCCGACATTCCAGCGGCTCCTGGCGTCGGCACCCGCCGTCTTCAGCCTCTCCAGGCGCTTCTCCAGACGGGACTGCCATGACGGTGACTTCTTCTTCTTCACCACCGGCTCAGGCGTCTTGTCGTCTGCAGGTGTCGAATCGTCCGCAGATTCATCTTTGGCGGCGTCCTTGGTGGTGTCCGTCGAGGAGTCCTGTGACGTGTTGTCGGAGGTGGACGTCTCCTCCGCCAACGCCACCCCGGCACCGCCCGACACCACGGCGATGCCGACGCCGAGCGCCACCGCCAGTCCGCCGACACGACCCACGTACGCCGATGCACCCATTGATCCGCCTCGAAGCCACATCCCCCGACGGACAAGAGTTCCAGCCGGCACGCGGCCGCCCGTGCACCCAAGGTAGACCCCCGCAGCCGTGCCGGCGCCGCTTTCGACATAAATCGTCGCAGGCGTCAACGCACCGTCATGGCCGGGCTACTCCGCGCGGCTGCGCACCAACGTCCAGTGATTGCCGTCGGAGTCGCGGCGGTATGACAATTCGTCGAGCACCCGGTGGGCGATCGCCAGGCCGCGGCCTCGCTCCGACAGGCCGTCGGGCATCTCGGTCTGCGACACGTCGACCGGGGCCGGCCGGCCGTCGTCGGTGAAGACGGCGCGCACCGACTCCGGCAGCACGTGCACCTCCATCCGGAGGTGCACGGGCTTGCCGCCACCGGAATGTTCGATGATGTTGGCGCCGATCTCACCGACGGCGAGATCCATGTGCATGCGCACCACGTCCGGGATGTCGTGCGCGGACCACACGTCGTCGAGTGTCTGCTGGATGGCGTCCAGGGTCTCCGGCCCCGTTGTGGTGTGCAGCACGTAGGGCGTGTCAGGTGGCGCCATCGAACGCACCGTCTACCGAATCGTGAACGCGCAGAACCCGATTGAGGTTGGTCAATTCCAGTACGGTGACCACCTGCCGGGTCGGTGCCGCGATGCGCAGGTCACCTCCGGCCTGACGTGCCGCCTTCAGGCCGGAGATCAGGGCGCCCAGCCCCGACGAGTCGATGAACTCGGTTCCGCTGAGGTCGACGACCAGCCTCGAGCTTCCCGCCTCGACGAGTGCATGCAGCTGCCTGCGCAGACCGGGAGCCGCGACCATGTTGAGTCGCCCCTCCGGTCTGATCACCGTGGCATCGGATGCCGTGGTGCGCGTGGGGTATTGGGTCATACCGCTCCTTCCGTTCGGTGTCCGCGGTAGCGAACGGCCTGGATGACGACGCTGAGTATCAGCAGGTCGAACAGCACCCAGAAGAGGTTGACCCCGACGCCGAGCACGGAGATGGCGCCGTAGTACAGCTGGACGATCCCGATCACCGACGCGACGATCAGCATCGCCATCGCCGCCAGCTGCCACCTCACCAGGTGCCACGGCGTGGCATCGATGGCCTGACGGGTTTTGGGCGTCACGGCGAATCCGAGAGGGCGCCCGAAGTACACGTTGCGGAACGCGGTGACGCACGCCCGGATCCAGACCGGGAACAGCGCCAGACTGTACTGCTGCCCCCGCCACGTGGGTGTGCCGCGGCTGATGATGATGAACATCAGCTGATTGAGGACCAGGAAAGGGATGAGCCGACCGAAGAAGTCCCAACTGTAGGCCTGCACCGGCATGATGCCGGAGATCAGGTAGATCGCGGGTGCTGCGATGTAGGCCAGGGCGGCGAACCCGGCGAGGTAGCTGTACATCGTCGACCAGTACATGAGCTTCTGTCCCAGGCTGAGACCCTTCTGCACGAAGGGATTCTCGCGCAGCATCACCTGGATCGTGCCCTGCGCCCACCGCAGGCGCTGGGTCAGCATGGTGCCGGCGTCCTCGGGCGCCAGCCCCTCGCAGAGCTTCTCGTGGTGATAGGCCGATCGCCACCCCATCGAATGCAGTCGCATGCACGTCGCCATGTCCTCGGTGACCGAGATGGTCGCCATCGGGAGCACCGGTTGCGCCTCGTCGTCACGGTCCACGTCGACGGCCCGGATCAGCGCGCGGATCGACTCGATCGCCCCGAGCGGGGACCACTCGCGGTCCGCCAGCGTGGCGAGCGCCTCGTCGTCGAAGACCAGATCGGCCGACGGACCGCCATCGGCGTCAGCGCCCATGGCGGCGATCATCTCGAGATCTGCCCGCATCGCCAGGATGTCGGAGTCAACCAGCGTGCGCGCCGCGGCGTCGACCCGCTGCTGGAACGTGAAGGTGATGTCCGCAAGGGCCCGCTTGTCGCGGAGTTCGCGGCGGGCGTCGCGGACCGCGTCGCGGACCGCGTCGAGCGCGGCCTGCGCCTCGCGTTCGTCGGATCCGATCTGGCCTGCGGTCTGTTTGAGGATCTTGTCCGCGGTGTAGAGCGCGCGTTTGATGCCCTCCTCGATCGCCCGCACATAGCCGCGAATGCCGAGTTGCATCAACGCTTCGCGGCGCAGCACCGCGTTGGAACCACAGAAGTACGCGGCGTTCCAGCCGTCCTTGCCCTGCTGGATCGGGCCGTAGAACAGCGGCGCCTGGCTGCCCAACGGGTCACTCACGGGCACGTTGTGGAAGAACTGTGGGGTCTGCACCAACGCCATGTAGGGATCCCGGAAGTAGCCGAGCGTCCTGTCGAGGATCTCCGGAACCGGTACCTGGTCCGCGTCGAGCATCAGGATGAACTCGCCGTCCGTCTCGAACAGCGCATTGTTCAGGTTGCCTGCCTTGGCGTGGCGGGGCTTGTCCTGAGTCCAGTGCGCGGACCGCGTGATGTAGCCGACACCCTTCTCGGCAGCGGCGGCGGCCAGTTCACGACGGTCGCCGTCGTCGAGGATCCAGGTGCTGTGCGGATACCGGATGTCCAGTGCCGCTTGCGCGGTGGCCATCACCATCTCGATCGGTTCGTTGTAGGTGGTGATGAACACGTCGACGGTGGCGCCCTCAGGCGGCGGTTCGGGAGGATTCCGGCGGAGTGTCCGCCACATCGTCAACCCGAAGAGCTGGGAGTCGATCACGCTGTACGTCTCGGCCACCACCAACGGAACGGCGATCCACCACGCGGACCAGTTCACCGACCCGAGCCACCGCCACACGATGTAGTTGACGCCCAGTATCACCGTCAGCAGGATCAGGGCGCGCAGCCACGGAGACGGATATCGCCCGGCGGCGGCGTGAGGCAGCTGGTGTCTCACGGCAGCTCGCGCCGCACGGCCACCAGGGTCACGTCGTCCAGCGGCGGAGTCCTGGCATGCAGGCTTCGGGCGAAGTCACACAGTTCTCCCGGGTCGCGGTACTGGGAGACCAGCTGCAGCGCGGGCCGGACGTCACTGCCGTCGCCGACCAGGTCGAGGACGCCGTCCGAAGCGATGACGAGGGTGTCACCGGGTTGCAGCGTCACCTCGCCGCCGGTCCAGCTGTATCCGGGCAACACGCCGACGGGGAGGTCCGCGCTGTTGAGGGGTTCCACCCTGCCGTCGTCGCGGATCACCGCCGCGAAACCGTGTCCGGCGTCGACGAAGTCGACCCGCCCGCTGTCGATGTCGAGCTTGGCGTGGAAGAGGGTCACAAAGGTGTCGGTACTGTCCAGATCCTCACTCAGTTGCGCCGCAATGGAATTCACCGTGTCCGCGACGTCGACGTCGGTCGCCGTGAGTCGGTCGACAGCGCGTGAGGCGGCTCGCAGGGACGAGCGCACGCTGGCCGCGAGGATCGCCGCACCCAGTCCCTTGCCCATCACGTCCGCGACCGTGAACATGGCGCCGCCCTGCACGCGGTAGTGGTCGTAGAAGTCGCCGCCCACGGCATAGGCCGGGAGGCACATCGCGCAGACCGAGTAACCCGGCAGGTCCCCCAACGGTCGGGGAAGCAGTTGCCGCTGGACCGCCGACGCCCGCTCGAGATCGTCGGAGCTCTCCAGCTCGCGCTGCGCCCATGCGGCGAGTTCCTTGAAGGTCTGCAGTTCAGAGTCCGCCAGCGCCCGCGGCCGGTTGTCGAAGATGCAGAAGGTGCCCACCGGATGACCGCCGGGGCCGTAGAGCGGGTAGCCCGCGTAGAACCGAATGCCGTCACCGCCGACGCCGGGCACACAGGCGAACTCGGTCTCGGCGGCGTCCTCGAGGATCAACGCCGGCTCCTCCGGATGCTGGTAGGTGCGCGCGATGGTGGCCTGGCACACCGAGTTGCGCCGTGTCGTCTGCGGGCCCAGTGACAGGCCGTCGGCCTGCTTGAACCACTGGCGGTCGCGATCGATGAGGTTCACCGATGCCATCGGCACGCCGAACACGCAGCGCGCCATCCTGGTGATGCGGGCGAACCGGTCCTCCGGCGGCGTGTCGAGGATGTGCAGTTGCTCGAGGGAACGCACCCTCTCGTTCTCCACCTCGGGCGGCAGCGCGTACCGCTGGCTCAACGTCTCGGTGTTCACGCCGCCGCCTCACTCAGCGATGCGCCCATCGCCGCGGCCGCGGCCGCGGTGCTGGTCAGTCGCCAATCGGTTTCTTTGTCGTGGTGGAACCAGATGAAGCCGGTCACCTGCGGCTCGCCGGCCATCATGTGCACGAGCTCGCCGATCCACTCGGCCTTGTCGCCGCCCGCCTCGGCGCAACCGACCTCGGTGACCAGGATGGGCTTGGTGTCACAGAGTCGGCGCAGCTCGGCAAGCCCGTGTCCGAAGATCTCCGTCGGTCCGGTCCACCGGCTCCCGGGCAGGGTGGTGCCCCAGTTGTAGCCGTCGATGCCGAGCACGTCGACGCACTCGTCGCCCGGGTACCAGCGGGTGAGCGAGTCCTCGCCGACCGGCCCCGCGTCGGGCGCCCACACCCATCGGACGTTGGCGGCGCCGCGCTCGCTGAAGAGGTGGTGGACATGCCGCCACGCCAAGACATACTCCTCGGCCGAGGTCCCGGCCCCGGCCGACCACGGATACCAGGTGCCGTTGAATTCGTGGGCAAACCTGAGGAGAACCTCCCCACGCGCACCGGCGAGCCCTTCGGCCCATTCCCGGAGGTAATCGTCGTAGCAACCGGATTTGATCTTGGGGAGAATGGCGGCGACCGGGTCCGCGGATTCGCCGTGCCACAGTCGGGGCTCCCATGTGATGACGGGTTGGGCTGCGCGGTCGATCACCGCATCGATCTTCGCCACCGGTGGCGGAGAGGCAAAATCCTCGTACCAGAGCACGAATTCGGGGGTCTTGCCCACCGCGTCACCCACCTCCGCCAGCTCCTGCGCGGCCAGCGGTCCTCCCTGCGTGCTCACCCCGAAACGCAACCCGCCGGCCATTCGCCTCCCGCCGTCCAGCAAATTGCCCCGATTCAACCATAGGCACCGGCGCCCGTTGAAAGGGCCGGAACGATCGAAGTGGTTCGAGCACAGTGGTGTCTGTGCCGGCCACTAACGTGGCGCCCATGCACCCCATCCGTCACGTCCTGGTGGAGTCGGTCGATCCCGCACCGCTCCTGCCGTTCTGGTCGGCCCTGCTGGAGATGCCGGTGGTCGACGGCACCTCGGTCTCCCTCGGCGAGGGTGCGGCGCTGCGCTTCGCCGCCACGGATGAACCGAAGCAGGTGAAGAACCGGTTGCACCTCGACCTCGCCACCACCTCCGCCGAGCATCAGGACGACCTGGTTCGCAGCGCCCGCGACCTCGGCGCGCGGCCCGTCGACGTCGGCCAGACAGATGACGTGCCCTGGGTGGTGCTGGCGGACCCCGGCGGCAACGAGTTCTGCGTGCTGGAACCGCGTGACGAGTACCGCGGCATCGGCCCTATCGCCGCGGTCGTGTTCGATGCGCTCGACCCCCGTGCGCAAGCCCAGTTCTGGGCCGAACTCACCGGGCTGCCCGTCACGCGGTCCCATCCGCAGTACGCGTCGCTGCGGCAGGACGGGCGCTTCTGGGTGGAGTTCATTCGCGTCGACACACCCAAGCGGGTGCGCAACCGGGTACACCTCGTTCTCGCGAAGGACGACGCGGACCCGCCGCACACGGATCCGGAGGGCAACGAGATCCTCGGCTGCTGACGGGAGTCTCCAGCCGTCGCGGCGAGCGGCGCCTCAGGGACCGTACGGCGACTGCTGGTAGGGGTTCTGCGGCGCGTACGGGTTCTGGGGCTGATACGGATTCTGGGGCTGAGCCGGCACCTGGATCGGGATCGGAACCGGGACGAACGGCACCGTGACGTAGGTCGTCGTCATCGGGTTCGTCGTGGTGGTCCGTGTCGTCGTAGTGGTCGGCGGCGTCGTGGTGGTGGTCGGCGTTGTCGTCGTCGTGGTCGGGGTCGTCGTTGTGGTCGTCGTCGTGGTGGTGGTGGTCGTCGTGACGGGCTGCGTGGTCGGGGGCGGCGGAGGAGGAGGCGGCGCGGGCGGCTGCGTCGTGGGTGGCGGGGGTGGTGGCGGCGGAGGAGGTTCGCTGACCACCGTGAGCGCCGGCGGCGGCGGAGGCTCGCTCGGGGGCGGAGGTGGCGCGCTGGCC
>NZ_JAUMSQ010000077.1:0-21989 GCF_030519285.1 Mycolicibacterium arseniciresistens | reverse complement strand
GGAGGAGGCGGCGCGGGCGGCTGCGTCGTGGGTGGCGGGGGTGGTGGCGGCGGAGGAGGTTCGCTGACCACCGTGAGCGCCGGCGGCGGCGGAGGCTCGCTCGGGGGCGGAGGTGGCGCGCTGGCCGGCACCCGCGTCGTCTCCACCTGCGTGCTCGGTGTCGTGCTGCTGGAGCTGGTCAGCCCGTAGGCCACACCGCCGACCGCGACCAGTGCCACCACCGCCGCGAGGCCGATCACGATCTGCGGCAGACCGAGCCACGGCCGGCGCTGTTCGATCGGTCCGGTGCCGGGCACGTACTGCACCGGCGGTCGCGCTCCGGTCGCGCCGCTCTCGAACCCACTGTCGAAGCCACTGGAGTAGGGGCTGTCGTAGGCGTCGCCCCCGCTGTACGGCACGGGTTCGCCGGCGCCGTCGTCGTCCTGCGACCAGGCGAGCGCCCGGAACGTCGCCGAGCCGGGCGCATCCGCCGCGGCCTCCTCGACCACCGGCGGGACGACGACCGTCGGCGCCACGCCGGTCTGCGCATCCGATGTCGGCCCGTAGGCGGCGAACAGTGCGGCGCCCACCGCGGCGTCGAGGGCCGGCTGCGGCGTGGTGACCACCGGCGCCCGTGAGTACTCCGAGAGACGCTGGGTGATCAGCGGGATGCTCGCGCCACCACCGATGGTGACCAGTGCGGAGACGTTCGACCATCCGATCCTGTTGCGCGCCAATGCATTGTCGAGGGCAGTGAGCACGCCGGTCAGCGGCAGGTCGGCCATGCCGTCGAGCTCGGCGCGGGTGACCTGCACCGTCGAGCCGTAACCGGGCAGCTCGACCGGCAGCTCGGTCACGGTGACCGCCGACAGCCGCTCCTTGGCCGCCCGGCACTCGTCCCGCAACCGGCTCAGCGACCCGACGGCCGCCGTGCCGGCCGGGTCCGTGCCCCCCGCGGCAGCCACGCCGTCGAGCACGTGGGTGAGCAACGCCTGGTCCAGCTGATCGCCGGAGAAGTCGGCGATCAGCGTGGTCTCGTCGATCGGCTCGAACAACGCGCCCGCATCGGCCAGGGTGATGCTCGTGCCGCTGCCACCGAAGTCGAGCAGTACGACCACGCCCTGCGACGGCAATCCCGGCTCGGCGTTCAGCGCGGACAGCGACGCCACGGCGTCGGGCACCAGCCGCACCGGTGTGCCCCCGGGTGCGAACCGCGGGTTGGTGCGCAATGCGCTGCGCAGCGCCCACAGCGTGGAGGCGCCCCAGTGCGCGGGGACGGCGATCGAGAGTTCCGGCGATCCGGTCGCTCCGGCGACGTCCACCATCGCGTCGAGCGCCTCGACGAGCAGTGCCTCGGCCTTGTAGGACGAGCCGTCGGCAGCCACCAGCGGCACCGGATCACCGACCCGCTCGACGAAGCCGCTGAGCACCACACCCGGTCCGGCCACCCCGTGCTCGAGCGCTGAGCCGACCTGCGGCGTGCGGTCGCCGAACAGGGTCAGCACCGAACGGCGCGTCACGGGTCGGTCGCCGACTCGCGCCGCAACCAGGTTGGTGGTGCCGATCGACAACCCCAGGGGGTCGCTCATAACGCCCCACACCCTAGCGTCCCGGATCCGGTTCGGCCGTCAGACACTCCGCGCTGAGCTGCGCCAACCGCGTTCGGCCAGCACGGTTTTGACGTCTCCAGCAACCCTCCACTCGCAGTGCCACCGGTAATTGACGCGCGTGCGGCAACCGATCTGCGGCCGGGACGGGCGCGTTTGGCCGCAGCGCCGCTGGGTATCTCACGTCCATGACGTCACTCTGGCTCGCCGACCGCGTGCAACAGGCAGCACACCCCTCGTCGGTGTCCTCCGACTTCGACCGCAACGCCGACGTCGTGGTGGTCGGTGCGGGCATCACCGGCCTCACCACGGCCGTACTGCTGGCGCGCGCCGGCCGCAACGTCCTGGTGCTCGAGGCGTTCACCGTCGGCGCGGGGGCCACCGGGAACACCACCGCGAAGATCAGCATGCTCCAGGGCAGCAAGATGTCGAAGATCGTCGGCAAGCACGGGCCGAAGATCGCGAAGATGTACGCCCAGGGCAATCGTGAGGGGCAGGAATGGCTGCTCGGATACTGCGAGGCGCGCGGCATCTCGGTGCAGCGCGAGGACGCCTACACCTACGCCCAGACCGAGAAGGGCGTCAGTTCCGCGCGTCAGGAACTCGAGGCCTGTCAGGCCGCCGGGCTGGCCGCGGACTGGGTCGACGACGCCGACGTGCCGTTCGAGTTCAACGGCGGTGTGCGCCTTGCCAATCAGGCCCAGTTCGATCCGATGCCGTACCTGGACAGCCTCGTGGTCGAACTCGACGAACGCGGCGGCCGGCTGGTGCAGAGCACACGGGTGCAGCGGGTGTCCGGGCACGGCGACGGCCTCGCGCTGAGCGTGCGCACCTCGGCGGGTGAGGAATTCGACGTGCACGCCAAGCAGTGCGTGTTGGCGACCGGCATCCCGATCCTCGACCGCGGCGGATTCTTCGCCCGGCTCAAGCCGCAGCGGTCCTACTGCATGGCCTATAAGGTGCCCGGCACCCTCACCCGCGGGATGTACCTCTCGGTGGACTCGCCCACCCGGTCGGTGCGCTATGCACCCACCCCCGACGGCGACCGCCTGATCGTCGGTGGGGCCGGCCATCCCGTCGGCCGCGAGAAGAGCCCGTCGTCGTCGGTGCAGGAACTCGACTCCTGGGCCAAGCAGCACTACCCGGGCGCCATGCAGACCCACTACTGGTCCGCACAGGACTACACACCCGCCGACGAGTTGCCCTACGTCGGGCCGATCCTGCCCGGCGACGACAAGATATTCGTGGCAACGGGTTTCGACAAATGGGGGATGACCAACGGAGTCGCCGCGGCACTCGCGCTGTCCGGACGCATACTCGGCGGCCGGATGGACTGGGCGGATGCCTTCGCAAGTTGGAGTCCGCACGAGCTGTCCGGGATCCCGAAGGCGTTGCAGGCCAACCTCGAGGTCGGGTTCAACCTGGCCAAGGGCTGGATCACGCCGGTCACCCGGATGGGGGACCGCTCGCCGCAATCCGGCGGAGTGGTGAGCGGGCCGCCGTGGGACCTGGAAGCCAGGTGCCGGGTGAACGGGGTGGAGCACCGAGTGTCGCCGGTGTGCCCGCACCTGGGCGGCATCGTCAACTGGAACGACGCCGACGAGGCATGGGAATGCCCGCTGCACGGGTCGCGGTTCGCGCCGGACGGCACGCTGTTGGAGGGTCCTGCGACCAGGGGGCTGACTGCATCCGTACAGTCAGCCCATGGGTGACATCGACGACATCAAGCAGGTCAAGTACCGCTATCTGCGGGCGCTGGACACCAAGGACTGGGAAACGTTCGCCGGCACTCTCACCGAGGACGTCGCCGGTGATTACGGCGAATCCCTCGGCGAGGATCACCGTTTCACCGACCGCGACGGTCTGGTCGAGTTCATGCGCACGTCGCTGGGGCCGGAGATCGTCACCGAGCACCGCGTCAGCCACCCGGAGATCACAGTCGACGGCGACGAGGCGTCGGGCACCTGGTATCTACAGGACCGGGTGATCGCGGCCGACTTCAACTTCATGCTCATCGGGGCGGCGTTCTACCGCGACCGCTACCGGCGCACGCCCGACGGCTGGAAGATCAGCGCCACCGGCTACGACCG
Organism: Mycolicibacterium arseniciresistens; assembly: GCF_030519285.1. Taxonomy (NCBI): domain Bacteria; kingdom Bacillati; phylum Actinomycetota; class Actinomycetes; order Mycobacteriales; family Mycobacteriaceae; genus Mycobacterium; species Mycolicibacterium arseniciresistens. The sequence continues at coordinate 18,313 of NZ_JAUMSQ010000077.1, read as the reverse complement.
CACCTATGACGCGAGCATGTCGCTGGAGAACCTCGACTTCAAGCTCAAGAAAGGCCGCGCACTGCACCTGTAGACAGCGGTCGCCGGTGCCCTACTGGGCGATGGCGATCAGCGCGCCGGGGCGCAGCCAGCGCATGATCCGCACCAGCGTCGCGTCGTCGATGGCGACGCAGCCCGCGGTGGGTCCGCCGTCGGTGCTGTGCAGGAAGAACGCGCCGCCGTTGCCGGGCACGCGGGCCTTGTTGACCCCCATCACCACGGCGTGTGCGTACTGCGGGATCTGGAGATTCTCGGTGCCGCTGGCCAACGAGGTGTTGAACGGGCAGCGGTCCTTCTTGCACACCTGCATCGTGTTGTAGGTGGGGCTCTTCATGTCGCCGTCCCACCAGTGATCCGGTCCGACCTGGACGTACTTCAGCCCACCGCCCGGATTCGGTTCGGTGCCGAAGGCGAAGTCCAGGGTGAACACCCCCATCGGCGTCTTCATCTGTCCGTCGTGGGTCTGCGGAGCCATTCCGTTGGCGCCGATGAACGCCGGGATTCCGGCACCGACCGGCTGCCAGCCCGCGGCGGTGCGCTCGTAGACGTCCATCTTCGCCTTCGAACCACCAACGCCGACAACCGATATCACCTGGGTGGCGGCCCCGACCGAGCGGGCGAACCACGGCGCCGCCGCTACTGCGGGCGCCGCCGGGAACACCGAGAGCACGGCCGCCGCACAGAGCAGTATCGACAACCGGCGCACACACCCATCGTCGACGCCGCCGCTCTCGGTCCTGTCAACGTTCGGACACGATCAGGTCGCAACCGCCTGATCGGCGAACAACTCCGCCAGCCACGCCGACCACTTCGGCTGTTCGGCCGCGGCCGCGTCGGCGGCCCCGGCACCGTAGAAGTAGATCGTGATCATCATCCGGCCGTGGTGACCGGCGGTGAAGCCGCCGAACACGGCGAGGCCCGCCGCGGGCTGCTCGAGCCGGACGATCACGTCGCGCAGCGCCGCATCCTGGTGGACGAGATCGACCACTCCGGCCAATGTCGGTGTCTCCCCGGTGGTCTGGCAGCGATCGCCGACATCGGTGGCCGACAGGCCGAGCGCGTCGGTGAGCCGGCGGTAGGCCGGACGGATGTCGCCGGTGAACGGCACCATCGCGTGCACCGCTGCGGCGGGCGCGCCGGCGAAGTGCTGCAGGTAGCGGCGGAGCACCTCGAAGAATCCGGGCCAGCCCTGCTCGAAGGTCTCCAGTTCGTCGTCCCAGTCGTCCTTCTCGGTGAACAGGCTGTGCACCATCCGGATCACGCAGCGGTCACCCGAGCGGGCGGTCACCGTGATCTCGGTGGCCAGCGGGCCGGGCGAGACGGTCGAACTCCAGTCGCGCTCCTCGTAGGCGAAGCGGTACGGCGGTTCCCAGCCGGTCACGGTCCCGTGCTGGGTGACGCCGCCACCGAAGTCGAATTCGATGTCCCCGCCCTGCTTCTCCTCGATGGTGGTGGGAGTGAACCAGGCGCTGTTGCCGGGGCCGGTCGCGATGGCCTCCCACACCTGTTCGGGGGTGCCGGGGACGAGCAGTTCCATCTCGACCCAGCGGCGGCCGGAATCGTCACTTCTCACGGGCATGGGAATTCTCCTCTTTCGGTGCGGGATAGGCGGTGAGCAGCACCCGGTGGGTACGGCCGCGTGGGTCGGTCTCGTCGTGGTAGCGCGCCACGAGGGTGGCGACGGCGGCGGACACCTCCTCGGTAAACGCCGCCCGGTCTGCGGGCGAGCGGAACCGGATCGCGGTGTCGATCGTCAGTGTCGCCAGGCGCTTGTCCGCGGCACGGGCGGACCGCCACAGGTCGCCGACCTCACGGACGGTGCGTGCGGCGACGGCGATCAGGTATCCGGCGGAGAGCCGGTCGGCCGCACGGTCGGGGTCAGCGGCGACGGGACCGAGGGCGCCGGGTGAGACCACGTAGGACGAGGCGGTGGCGATCATCAGGCGTTCGGTCAGCCCACCCCAGCGGCGTTCGCCCGCGGGGGTGACCAACCGGTGCTCCTGCAGCGCCTTGAGGTGGTAGTTGACCTTCTGCCGGGTGATGCCCACCCGGGTGGCCAGCGTCGCCGCGGAGGCGGGTTCGGTGAGCTCGGCGAGCAGCCGGCTGCGGATCGGGTCGAGCGCGCTGACGGCCGCGGCCGGGTCCGCGATCACCTCGACGTCCAACATGTCCGCCAGCCTTCCCTTGACAGGTTTTGTTGTCAAGGGCAGCGGCTACGTTGAAGCCATGGAACTGCCGCTCCGCCGCCGCCGCGAAGGCCTCCGCCAGATCGGCCGTGGCCTGGGGACACTCGACCGCGAGGTCTTCGAGGCCATCGCCGAATCCCCCAGCCCGCTGCTCGATGCCGTGATGCCGCGGCTGACGCGGGCGGCGGACCATTCGAAGCTGTGGTTCGCGCTCGCCGCCGCGATCGGGGCGTTCGGCAGCGCTTCGGCGAAACGCGGCGCCGCCCGCGGATTGCTCACGCTCGGCGTGACCAGCCTGGTGACCAACCAGGGCGCGAAGAAGATCTGGAAGCGGGCCCGCCCCAACTACATCGTGGTGCCGCTGGCCCGGCGGTCCCGGCGGTTCCCGACGTCGAACTCGCTGCCCTCGGGTCACTCCGCCAGCGCGGCGGCCTTCGCGGTCGGCGTCGGCCTGGAGAGCCCACCGGTCGGACTGGGACTCGCGCTGCTCGCCGGCCTCGTCGGCATGTCACGCATCGCGGTCGGAGCGCACTACCCGGGCGACGTGCTGGCCGGGCTGGGCCTCGGGGCCGGCCTCGCCGTCCTCGGCGGGCGCATCGTGCCGACCGCGGTCCCGACCAAGATGCCGACGGCCGCACCGCTGCGCGTACACACCGATCCGCGTCCCGACGGCGCCGGCGTGGTGCTGGTGATCAACCCGGCGTCCGGCAGCGGCACGGGAGCCCGGGTGGTCGACGAGGTCCGCGAAGCACTCCCCCAGGCCAAGATCGTCGAACTCAGCGGTGACGAGGACCTGAAGACGGTGCTGCGGTCGGCCGCCGAGAGCGCCGAGGTGCTGGCCGTCGGCGGCGGTGACGGGACGGTGTCGTGCGCGGCCGAGATCGCCGTCGAACTCGGGATGCCGCTCGCGGTGTTCCCCGGCGGGACCTTCAACCACTTCGCCAGGGACATCGGCTGCGACACCGTGGCCAAGACGATCGACACCATCCAGCGAGGCACCGTCTCGTGTGTCGACCTGGTGTGCCTGAACGACAAGGACATCGTGATCAACACGGCCAGCATCGGGGCGTACCCGATGTTCGTCCAGACCCGGGAGAAGCTGGAGCACCGCATCGGCAAACCGCTCGCCGGCGTCTACGCGATGTTCTACACGCTGCGCCGGGGCGTGCCCGTGCGCATCGAGTACGACAACCACACACTGCAGACATCGCTGTTCTTCCTGGGCAACTCGACATACCTGCCGTCGGGCTTCGCCCCCGCCCGGCGGCACAAGATGGACGACGGCCTGATGGACGTGCGGATCCTGGAGACCGGCCGGCCCTTCAGCCGGTTGCGGATCCTGGCGGCGCTGATGCTCGGCCGGCTCACCCGCAGCCCGCTCTACCACGAGATGCGGGTGCCCGAGTTCTCCTTCACCGCGGTGGACGGGCCGACGGAGCTGGCGCGCGACGGCGAAATCGGAACCGTCTACGACGAGGCGAGTTTCAGCGTTCGCTACCGGGCGCTGCAGGTGTTTCGTCCGCTACCCTGACCCGCGGCGGCACCAGCAGCAGGCACAGCACGAACCAGGCGTACCCAAGGGCCCACCCGGCGAGCACGTCGGACGGGTGGTGGACGTTGAGCACCACGCGAGCGGCGCCGATGGTCAGCACGATCAGGCCGCCGAGCACCGCCAGCGGAATGCGCAGCCGCGGCCGCACCGAGGGCCAGACGACGGTGAGCACCGCGAGCACGATGGCCATCAGCCCGAGCGCATGCCCGGAAGGGAACGACGTGGAGTGCGCGGCGACCAAGGCGCCCGACGGCCGCGGGCGGTCGGCCGCGGCCTTCGCCAGCTCGGTGACGAGGCCGCTCAACACGACGGAGAGCACCAGGAACACGGCGAGGCGATGGCGCCGCCGCACGAATGCCCACACGATCACGAACACCGACAGGATCCGGATCACCACCGGATTGACCACCGTGCAGTACACGTCCCAGCCGGTCACCCAGGCGGGGTGTGCCGCGCCGAACCGGTACAGCGGGTCGAGCGCGGCCGAATCCATGGCGTCCTGCCAGGGCCGGCCCTGCGTGAAGCCCAGCCACAATGCCGCATAACCGGCGACGGCCACCAGGGCCGAACCGATGAGCAGCGTGCGTCTGTTCATCCCAACAGCTGTATCACGCGGCACGCTCAGCTACCTTTTGATCATGGCGCTGCTACGCAAGTTGTTCCGCATCGGCAAACTTCCCGACGACATGCGCACGCAGGTCGAGGCCGAGGGCGTCATCTTCTGCGCGGAGTTCCTCGGCGCGGTGGTGCGGTTCACCGGTCAGGTGCCGGGCCGGCGGTCGGTCGGGCTGGTGCGCGGCTACGGCGGCGCACTCGTGCTGACCAACCAACGCGTCCTCGCGACGCTGTCGGCCATCCCGGGTAAGGCCGGGCGGTCGGTCGACCAGCCGTGGACCGCCGTGCAGAGGGGCATGGTCGCGGGCACCCTGTCCGAAGCGGGCCTGCTTCTCGAGATCCCCGACCTCGCCGTCGTCCACCCCGAATTCTCCGGCCAGTTCTCGCTGACCTACAAGACCGCGCTGCCCGCCGACGTGCTCACCCGAATCCCCACCAGAACCATCGGTTTCGATGTGCCACCCAAGTTCGTCTACAGCGCTCTCGGCATTCCCCGCGGCTGAGCTACCGTGCAGAGATGGCCGTATTCGTCCGCAAGCTGCTCCGCATCGGAAAACTGCCAGGTGAGCTCCGTGCCCAGGTCGAGTCCGAGGGTGTGCTCCTCCTCGCCGAATACGTGCCGGTGACGCGGCGTTTCACCGGGTCGATACCCGGCGCGCGAGCCACCGGCAGTGTCGCCAGCTACACCGGCTCGCTCGCCCTGACCGACGAACGGGTGCTCGCGACGCTCTCGACGGTGCCCAAGCTCGCGGGCCGCACCATCGACCAGCCGTGGTCGGCGCCGCAGTCCGGCGCCGTGACCGCCGAGATCTCGGATTCGGGCCTGAAACTCGACGTCGACATCGCGGCCGTCGACCCCCGCTGCGAGGGCAGCCTGTCGCTGTACTACAAGCAGGACATCCCCGGCGAGGTGCTGGAGCGCCTGCCCGCGCGGACGCTGGCCTTCGATGTGCCGCCGGAGTGGGTGTTCCGGGCGGTCGGTGTGCCCTACCACCCCTGAGACGCACCGCTGAGGACGGCGGCGGCGTCGTCGTTTGGCGCGCAGGGCCCGGGGTATGAGGCGGGCACTTCGCCCGCTCGACGTCTCCAGGAGTTCACATGGCTCGCGCCACGCTTTCGCACCAACTTCACGATCTCGGCCTGGCGGCCTGGTTCGGCGGCACCCTCGCCAACGCCGTCGCCCTCAATGCCGCCGCCTCGGCCGGCGGTGACCCGTCCCGCGTCGGCGCCGTCGCCAATGCCGGCTGGGACCGCTGGACCCCGGTCAATGCGGCCGCGATCGGCGTCCATCTCGCCGGCGCCGTCGGCCTGCTCAAGCACGACCTCGGCCGGATGCGGGCCCAGCAGGGCGTACCATCCATGGCCGCCACGAAGATCGCCCTGACCGCCGCGGCGCTCGGCGTCACGGGCTACAGCAGGGTGCTCGGCAAGAAGGTCTCCGAGCACCGCGCGGTACCGGCCGCCGACGGCACCACGCCCGCCGCGGCCACCCCGCCCGACGTCGCCGCGGCACAGAAGCAGCTGAAGATCCTGCAGTGGGCGGTACCCGCACTCACCGGCGGCATCCTCGCGATCGGCTCTTACGCAGCGGAGCAGTACCGGCCCGAGGAGGTCTCCAAGGGAGTGCTGCAGCGGCTGCTGCCCTGATCACGGCAGGGCGTTCTCGGGCACATCCCTTGCGGACGCGTCGACCTGCCGCGGGCTCGGCCAGCGTTGCGGTACCGGTCGCCTCCGAACGTTCTGCGGCCACCAGAACCAGCGCCCGAGCAGCGCCGCCAGCGACGGTGTCATCAGCGACCGCACCACCAGGGTGTCGAAGAGCAACCCGAGGCCGATGGTGGTGCCGACCTGACCGATGACGATCAGCTCGCTGCTCGCCATGGACATCATCGTGAAGGCGAACACCAGTCCCGCGGCGGTCACCACCGAGCCCGTCCCGGCCATCGACCGGATGATGCCGGTGCTCAGTCCGGCGTGGATCTCCTCCCTCATCCGGGACACCAGCAGCAGGTTGTAGTCCGCGCCGACCGCGAGCAGCACGATGACCGACATCGGCAGCACCATCCAGTGCAGCGGTATCCCGATCAGGTGCTGCCACAACAACACTGACAGGCCGAACGAGGCGCCGAGGCTGAGCACCACGGTGCCGACGATCACCGCTGCGGCGGCGACGGCCCTGGTGAGCACCACCATGATCAGGAAGATCAGGATCAGCGCCGCGATGGCGGCGATCAGCAGGTCGTAGTCGGCGCCCTGCTGCATGTCCTTGAACATTGCTGCGCTGCCACCGATGTAGACGGTCGAGCCCTCCAGCGGGGTGCCCTTGATCGCGTCCGCCGCCGCGATGCGCAGCGGCTCGATGTGCGACGTGCCCTCCTCGGTCAGCGGATCGCCCTGATGGAAGACGGTGAACCGGACGGCGTGGCCGTCGGGCGAGAGGAACAGCTTGATGCCGCGCTGGAAGTCCGCCGTCTCGAACGCCTCCGGCGGCAGGTAGAAGTTCTCGTCGTTCTGGGCGGCGTCGAACGCCTTGCCCATCGCGGTGGCGTCCTCCTGGGTGGCCATGTTCTGGTCCTGCTGCGCCTTCTGCGCCTGATACTGGTTGAGCATCATCTGCTTCTGGTTCTTCATCGTCTGGATCATCGCCGGCATCAGCGCCGCCAGTTGCGGTGTCAGATCAGCGAGCTGCTCGATGTCGGGCACCAGCTCCTGGAAGTCGTCGGAGAGCGCGCCGATGCCGTCGAGGCTGTCGAAGATCGACCGCAGCGACCAGCAGATCGGGATGTCGAAACAGTGCGGCTCCCAATAGAAGTAGTTGCGGATCGGGCGGAAGAAGTCGTCGAAGTCGGCCAGGTGGTCGCGCACCTCGGCGACGGTGAGGGAGGTGTTGTTGAACTTGTCGGCCATCCGCCGGGTGACGTCGGCCATCTGCAGCGTGATCGACTGCATCTTCTCCATGGAGTCGATGGTCACCTGCATCTCGTCGGCCTGCTTCAAGGTGTTCTCCAACACCCGCTGCTGGTAGTCGTTGTTCATGAGTTGCCCTGTGCCGCTTTGGCTCATGGTGTAGGCCAGCGACGCGTGCTCCACCGGCTTGCCGTCCGGGCGGGTGATCGTCTGCACCTGCGCGATGCCGTGCACGCGGACCATCGCCTTGGCGATCTTGTCGATCACCAGGAAGTCGGCGGGGTTGCGCAGGTCGTGGTCGGCCTCGACCATCACCAGTTCGGGATTCATCTTCGCTTCGGAGAAGTGCCGGTTGGCCGCCGCGTAGCCGATGTTGGCGGGCACGTCGTCGGGCTGGAAGATGCGGTCGTTGTAGGTGGTGTGGTAGCCGGGCAGGGTCAGCAGTCCGACCAGCGCCAGCACGACGGCCATCACCAACACCGCACCGGGCCAACGCACGGTGGCGGCGCCGACCCTGCGCCATCCGCGCGATCGTCCCCACCGCCTCGGCTCCAGCACGCGACCGAACCGGCTCGTGATCGAGATCAGTGCCGGCCCGAGGGTCAGCGCCGCGGCGACGACGATCGCCATGCCGATGGACAGCGGGATGCCCATGGTCTGGAAGTAGGGCAGCCGGGTGAAGTGCAGGCAGAGCGTCGCTCCGGCGATCGTCAGTCCGGACGCCAGCACGACGTGCGCCGTGCCGTGGAACATGGTGTAGTACGCCGATTCCCGGTCCTCGCCGGATCGGCGGGCCTCCTGGTAGCGGCCGATCAGGAAGATCGCGTAGTCGGTGGCGGCGGCGATCGCCAGCGTCACCACCATGTTGGTCGAGAAGGTGGTCAACCCGAAGACGTCGTGGTAGCCGAGGAAGGCGACGATGCCCCGGGCCGACAGCAGGCCGATGACCACCATCACCATCGTGACGAGCATGGTGACCACCGACCGGTAGACCAGCAGCAGCATCACGATGATGACGGCGAAGGTCAGCGCCTCGATGGTCTTCATGCTGGCGTCGCCGACGGCGTTCTGATCCGTGGTGGTGGCCGCCGGACCCGTCACGTAGGCCTGCACGCCGGGCGGCGGCTGCACGCCGGCGACGATGGCGCGCACCGCCTCCACCGACTCGTTGGCCAGCGCCTCGCCCTGATCGCCTGCGATGTACACCTGCACGTATGCGGCCTTGCCGTCGACACTCTGCGCGCCCGCCGCGGTCAGCGTGTCGCCCCAGAAGTCCTGGACGTGCTGGACGTGGGTGGTGTCGGCACGCAACTGGCGGATCATCTCGTCGTAGAAGATGTGCGCGTCCGCGCCCAGCGGATCGTCGCCCTCGAGGACGATCATCACGTTGCTGTTGGTGTCGTACTCCTGAAACACCTCGCCGACACGCTTGGTCGCGACCAGCGCCGGAGCGTCGTTGGGGCTCATCGACACCGCGCGCAGCTTGCCCACCTCTTCGAGCTGGGGCACCACGGTGTTGAGCAGGCCGACGATGACCACCCAGGCCAGCACGATCGGGACGGCGAAGGTGCGGATGAACCTCGCCACCCGCGGTCGCGCTGCGTGCCGTGCGGGCGGGACGGCGTCGGTCGGGGTGTCGTCGGCGCCGGCTTGCGCCTGCCACCCGGCGGGGTTGCTCATGCCGCCTTCACCAGGCAGTACGTCGCGGCATTCACGCCCTGAGCCGTCCTTTCGTCCTTCACTTCGTCGTCGACGAGGACGCGGCAGCCGATCGACTCGCCGTCGCCCTGGGCCAGGATGTTCGGCGTCACCGAGGGCACCGTCGTCTCGAGCCGCAGGGACCACGGCAGGGTCACCTCGCCGGTCCGCTGCGGCAGCCCGTCGAGGTCGGTGTAGTTGATCACCGCGGTGCCGCCCGAGCCGAAGACCTCGTAGATCACGACCTTGGGGTTGAAGTTGTCCGCCGTGTCGGTGCCGACCGGTGTCACCACCGCGCCGTCCGAACCGAACACCGATCGCAGGTGGGCCACGCTGACGACGCCGACCGCGATGGCGACCACGAACAGGAGGGGCAACCAGACGCGTTTGAGCATCACGAAGACTGCGGTCACGTCGACCCTTTCGCGGTGGTGGCTGCCGCAGGCGACCTGGCGGCGGTTGATCTAGAAGGGCAATCTAAGCCGCTAAGTGGATAGCGTCAATCCACTTATGGACGCCCGTTACGCAGATCACTAAACTGACCGTGATGATTGACAAACCATGCCGAGGGCTGCGCAAGGACGCCGAACGCAATCGGCAGCGCGTGCTCGAGGCCGCGCGCGAACTGTTCGCGGCGAAGGGCATGGAGGCCACCCTCAACGACGTCGCCCAGCACGCGAATGTCGGCGTCGGCACCGTCTACCGACGGTTCGCGACCAAAGAGGAACTCGTCGACGCGATCTTCGAACACGGCATCCAGCAGGTCGTCGCCCTCGCGGAAGCGGCTTTGCAGCAAGAGGATTCGTGGGACGGCTTCGTGTGGTTCGTCGAGCAGCTCTGCGAACTCACCGCCACCGACCGGGGCCTGCGCCAGATGGTCTACAGCACCGCCTACGGAGGGTACGGCGTCGACTGCGCCCGCGAGCGGATCGCCCCGCTGACGTCGAAACTGGTCGAGCGGGCACGCGACGACGGCCACCTGCGGGCCGACATCGAACCCACCGACGTGCCCTGCCTCGGACTGCTGGCCGGCACCGTGGGCGAGTGGGCCGGGCACGTCGAGCCCGGACTGTGGCGGCGGTACGTGGCGCTGCTGCTCGACGGCATGCGCCGGCGCGAGGGGCAGGAACCCCTCGACGTCGAGCCGCTGGACGAGAAACAGATGGACGCCGCGATGCACGGCTGGCGCCCCGCGGGCTGACCGTCGGGCCTGCTCATTGTGTGACTGGAGTGATCCCTGTGAAATCTGGGTATAAAATCAAGATCCAGCCAACCAAGGAGAGGCCGTGCCCGTCGACAGCCGGTTCGCGCGACGAGCGGCATCGGTCGCCACGTCGGTGACCGCGCTCGCCGTCCTCGCGATGCCCGCCGCCCCGTCGGCGTCCGCCGCCCCGAAGTGTTCCGACATCGAGGTGATCTTCGCGCGCGGCACCGATGAACCGCCTGGGCTCGGCGTCGTCGGAAAGGCGCTGGTCGGCGCGCTGCGTCCGATGGTCAAGGGCAAGTCCATCGGCACCTACGCCGTTGAATACCCGGCGTCGTGGGACTTCGTCCAGGTGGCCGCCGGCGCGAATGACGCCAGCCGCCGCGCCCAGTCCACGGCGGCGAAGTGTCCTGACACGAAGATCGTCCTCGGCGGCTACTCGCAGGGCGCGGCGGTCATCGATGTCGTGGCCACGTCGCCGATCGCGGGGCTCGGCTACAGCGCGCCGCTTCCCGCTGCCGTCGTCCCGCACATCGCCGCGATCACCGTCTTCGGCAACCCCTCGGCGCGGGTGGGCCAGCCGCTGACCCGGATGAGCCCGGTGTTCGGTGCACGCACCGCCGACCTGTGCAACACCAACGACCCGATCTGCTCGCTCGGTCAGGATTTCGACGCGCACGTCCGCTATCCGCAGTCCGGCCTGGTCAAACTGGCCGCACAGTGGGTGACACGCCACGTGCAGCCGAGCGTCGGCCCCGCACCGTCCAAGAGGTAGCGCCTTCGCGGCGCGCCGACGGGCGCCGGGTGTGGAATCTTTTCCGATGAGGTAAACGGTTGCGCATCGACACCGGACGCTGTGCGGTGACAGCACACCAGCGAGAGGAGCCCGGTGACCGAGCCACGCCGAGACAGCGCCCGTCGAGACAACGTCCTGATCGTGCACTGGCACGACTTGGGCCGGTATCTCGGCGTCTACGGCCATCCCGACGTCACCAGCCCTCGCCTGGACGACTTCGCCGCCGAGAGCATCCTGCTGACACGCGCCCACGCCACCGCACCGCTGTGCTCGCCCTCACGCGGGTCGCTGTTCACCGGCCGCTACCCGCAGACCAACGGCCTCGTCGGGCTGGCCCACCACGGCTGGGAGTACCGCTCAGGCATCCGCACCCTGCCGCACATCCTGGCTGAAACCGGCTATCACACAGCTCTTTTCGGCATGCAGCACGAGACCTCCTTCCCGGCCCGGCTCGGGTTCACCGAGTTCGACGTGTCCAACTCGTTCTGCGAGTACGTGGTCGATCACGCCGCCGATTGGCTGCGGCAGTCGCCGCACCGGCCGTTCCTGCTCACCGCGGGGTTCTTCGAGACGCACCGGCCGTACCCGCACGACCGGTACACCCCCGCCGACCCCGACAGTGTCTCGGTGCCGGGTTTCCTGCCCGAGAACGACGAGGTCCGCCAGGACCTCGCCGACTTCTATGGTTCGATCACCGTGGCCGACGCCGCGGTGGGCCGGCTGCTCGACACCCTCGATGAGACCGGCCTGGACCGCAGCACCTGGGTGGTGTTCATGACCGACCACGGGCCCGCCCTGCCACGCGCCAAGTCGACGCTCTACGACGCGGGCACCGGCATCGCCATGATCATCCGGCCGCCCCGCGACGCCGGCATCGCGCCGACGGCCTATGACGACCTGTTCAGCGGTGTCGACCTGGTGCCGACGCTGCTCGACCTGCTCGGCATCGAGGTGCCCGCGGACGTCGACGGCATGAGCCACGCGGCGAACCTCCTCGCACCGCCGGTGGACGGCTCCCAGACCCGCACACACCTGTACTCCACGAAGACCTACCACGACTCGTTCGACCCCATCCGTGCGATCCGGACCAAGGACTACAGCTACATCGAGAACTACGCCGCACGGCCGCTGCTGGACCTGCCGTGGGACATCGCCGCGAGCGCACCCGGCCGGGCGGTGGCGCCGTTGGTGAATTCCGAACGGCCGCAACGCGAGCTGTACGACCTGCGCACCGACCCGGCGGAGCAGGACAACCTGCTCGGTCCCGACGCGACGGCGGATGCCGAGGCCGTCGCCAACGATCTCGCCCTGTTGCTGCACGACTGGAGACAGAAGACCAACGACGTGATTCCCTCCGATTTCGCGGGTACCCGGATCTCCGAGCGCTTCACCGAGACATACCTGCGCATCCACGGCGGAAGGATCACCAGCAGGTCGGCGCTCGCGGCCGACCGCGGCATCGAAGATCAGCACAGCACCACACAAGAGTCAGGATCACGATGATTCAAATAGTCGGTTCTGCAACGGAATACGGCGCCGGTTAGGCTCTCGCGCATGCCTGACCATCCGACGGCGTATCTCGTGCTGGCGTCGCAGCGCAGCGGCAGCACGCTGCTCGTCGAGTCGCTGCGAGCGACCGGCGTCGCCGGTGAACCCCAGGAGTTCTTCCAGTATCTGCCCCGCACCAGCCAGGCGCCTCAGCCCCGCGAGTGGTTCGCCGACGTCACCGACGAATCGATTCTTCGGTTGCTCGACCCGCTGGACGCCGGCACGCCGGACCTGGCACCTGCCACGATCTGGCGGGATTACATTCGCACCGTCGGACGCACCCCCAATGGCGTCTGGGGCGGCAAGCTGATGTGGAACCAGACGCCGCTGCTGCTGGACCGCGCCAAAGATCTGCCGGAACGGTCCGGTGACGGCCTGCTCGCGGCGATCCGCGACGTGGTCGGCTCCGACCCGCTGCTGGTGCACGTGTACCGGCCCGACGTCATCTCCCAGGCGGTGTCGTTCTGGCGGGCGGTGCAGACCAGGGTCTGGCGCGGCAGGCCCGACCCGGTGCGGGACGCCCGTGCCGAGTACCACGCCGGCGCCATCGCCCACGTCGTCAGGATGCTGCGCGCCCAGGAGGAGGGCTGGCACGCCTGGTTCGCCGAGGAGAACGTCGACTACGTCGACGTGCCGTACCCGGTGCTGTGGCGCAACCTCACCCAGGTCGTCGGCGACGTCCTGGAACGACTCGGCCTCGACCCCCGGCTGGCGCCGTCGCCGGTGCTCGAACGGCAGGCCGATCAGCGCTCCGACGAATGGGTCGACCGCTACAAGGCCGACGCGCAGAGAGAAGGACTCCCGACATGACAGCCACCATCGAGGACCTCCGGGTCGACGAACTCCGCCTACTGGAGGCCGAGGCCGTCCACATCATCCGGGAGGTCGTCGCCGAGCTGCAGCGGCCGGTGCTGCTGTTCTCGGCGGGTAAGGACTCCATCGTGCTGCTGCGGCTGGCGGAGAAGGCGTTTCGGCCGTCGCCGCTGCCGTTTCCGGTCATGCACGTCGACACGGGCCACAACTTCGACGAGGTCATCGAGTTCCGCGACCGCCGGACCACCGGCCAGGGCCACAAGCTGATCGTCGCGTCGGTACAGGAGTCGATCGACAACGGCCGGGTGCCCGATCCGGGTCCGGGCGCGTCGCGCAACCGGCAGCAGACCCGCACGCTGCTCGACGCGCTGGAGGCCGGTGGCTTCGACGCGGCCTTCGGCGGCGCCCGGCGCGACGAGGAGCGGGCCCGCGCCAAGGAGCGCATCCTGAGCTTCCGCGACGAGTTCGGGCAGTGGGACCCCCGCGCACAGCGCCCGGAGCCGTGGTCGCTCTACAACGGCCGCATCAAGAAGGGCGAGCAGGTCCGGGTGTTCCCGCTGAGCAACTGGACAGAGATCGACATCTGGCGCTACATCCAGCTGGAGAACCTCGAGCTGCCCTCGATCTACTTCGCCCACGAGCGGGAGGTGGTCGCCCGCGACGGCATCCTGCTGGCGGTGTCGGAGTACGTGCAGCCCCAGGGCGACGAGACCTCCGCGGTCGAATGGGTGCGCTACCGCACCGTCGGCGACCTGACGATCACCGGTGCGGTGCGCTCGCGGGCCGTCGACATCGAGAAGGTGATCGAGGAGATCTCTGCGGCCACCGTCTCCGAGCGCGGCGAGACCCGCGCCGACGACCGCACCTCGGTGGCCGCCATGGAGGACCGCAAGCGAGAGGGTTATTTCTGATGAGCGCTTCGACGGCGTCGGCACCGACCACCCCGGTCACCCGCCAGCTGCTGCGGATCACGACCGCCGGATCGGTGGACGACGGCAAGAGCACGCTGATCGGGCGGCTGTTGCACGACACCGACAGCCTCCCGCTCGACCATCTGGAGGCCGTCAAGGACGAAGAGGGGGTCGCCGACCTGGCGGCGCTGTCCGACGGGCTGCGCGCCGAGCGCGAGCAGGGCATCACGATCGACGTCGCGTACCGGTTCTTCTCCACCGAGAGCCGCAGCTACATCCTGGCCGACACCCCCGGCCACGAGCGCTACACCCGCAACATGTTCACCGGCGCGTCCAATGCCCACGCCGCCGTGCTGTTGGTGGACGCCCGCGCCGGTGTGCTGCGCCAGACCAACCGGCATGCCCGCATCGCGAAGCTGCTCGGCATCAAGCACTTCGTGGCGACGGTCAACAAGATCGACCTGGTGGACTTCGACCGCAACCGCTTCGAGGAGGTGCGCGAGGAGCTGCACCAGGTGGCGGCCCGCCTCGGCGGCCTCGAGCTCACGGTCATCCCGATCGCCGCGAAACTCGGCGACAACGTCGTGCACCGCTCGGACAACACGCCCTGGTACGAGGGGCCGACACTGCTGGAGTATCTCGAGAACGTCGAACTCGTTGCGCCACAACCGGAGGCGAGCAAGCTGCGGCTCCCTGTGCAGTGGGTGTCGCGGCCGACCGCCGAGCAGCGCCGCCGCTACACCGGCCGGCTGGCGGCGGGCACACTGAGTGTCGGTGACACCGTCGTGAGCCTGCCTTCGGGCACCAGGTCGACGGTCACCGTGGTCGACACCCTCGACGACGACCGGCCGGTGGCCGTCGCGCCGCTGTCGGTGTCGATCGAGCTGGCCGACGACATCGACGTCGGCCGCGGCGACGTCTTCGTCAGCGGCGAGGAGGACGCCACCCTGCCGGTGCTGGCCCGTGAGGTCGACGGCACGGTGTGCTGGTTCCGCGACACCCCGCTGCGGGCCGGCGACCGGCTGGCGTTCAAGCAGGGCACCCGGACGGTGCGGGCCACCGTCCAGGCCCTGCACAGCCGGCTGGACCCAGAGACGCTCGAGGAGGTCGACAACCCGGTCGAGTTGTCGCTCAACGACATCGGCTCGGTCACGCTGCGCACCAGCTCGATCGTGGTGGCCGACGCCTACGCCGACAACCGGGACAGCGGCGCCTTCATCCTGATCGACGAGACGACGAACGACACCGTCGGCGCCGGCACCATCACCGAGCCGCGGGAGGTCAAGCCCGGCGAGCAGACGCGCAACGACATCCGTTGGCATCCATCGTCTCTCGACCGCGCCCACCGGTGGACGGCCACCGGGCAGCGAGGCGCCACGATCTGGTTCACCGGGCTGCCCGCGTCGGGCAAGTCGACGATCGCGGTGGCGGTGGAGCGGGCCCTGGTCGAGTCGGGTCAGGTCGCGTACCTGCTCGACGGCGACAACATCCGGCACGGGCTGTCCGATGATCTGGGCTTCTCCGCCGGTGACCGCGCCGAGAACATCCGTCGGGTCGGGCATCTCACCCGGCTGTTCGCCGACGCCGGCGTGGTGGCGCTGGCGTCGCTGGTGTCGCCGCTGAAGTCCGACCGCGACATCGCCCGCGCGCTCAACGATGCGGCGAAGCTGCCGTTCATCGAGGTGTACGTGTCGACGCCGCCCGAGGAGTGCGAGAAGCGCGATCCGAAGGGCCTCTACAAGCGGGCCCGCGCCGGAGAGCTCAAGGGCCTCACCGGTGTCGACGCGCCCTACGAGGCGCCCGAGAACGCGGATCTGGTGCTCGACACCACCGGCGCCGACATCGACAGTCTGGTTGCCCAGGTTCTCGACCTGCTGAACCAGAAGCGCTAGCCGACCCTGGCCACCACGAACACCCGGCGGAACGGGAAGAACGTCCGGCCGTCGGGCGTGGCCGGGTAGGCCTCGTCCAGCAGCGGGATCAGTTCGGTGCGGAAGCGCTGCCACTGATCGTCGTCGAGGCGGCTGCGTACCGGGGTCAGCGCGGTGCCGGTGATCCACTCGAGCACCGGGTGATCGCCGGTCAACTCGTGCAGGTACGTGGTCTCCCATGCGTCGACGGTGCAACCCGCCTCGGTGAGCAGTTCGGCGTAACCGGCGGGTGCGTCGACCACCTTGCCGACGCGGAACGGTATGTCACTCAACAGTTCCCGCCATTCGGCGCTGCTCGCGAGGTCGCGCACCGCGACGTGTGACGGCGCGTCGAAGTTGCCGGGCACCTGGAAGGCGATCCACGCGCCCGCGCCCAGCGCGCGCGTCCAGGACACCAGCACGTCCCGGTGTTCGGGCACCCACTGCAGGGTGGCGTTGCTCACCACGACATCGGTGTCCGGCGCAGGCGTCCATGCCCGCACATCGCCCACCCGGGCGTCGACGCCGCGCTCTCGGGCGGCGTCCACCATCTCCTGCGAGCTGTCCCAGGCCTCGATCACCGCGCCGGGCCACCGCTCGGTCAGGGTGACCGTGAGATTCCCCGGGCCGCAGCCCAGGTCGACGACCCGGCGGGGATCCCGCGCACCCACCCGCGCCAGCAGGTCGAAGAACGGCCGCCCGCGGTGGTCGGCGAAGGCCAGGTAGGTGTCGGGATTCCACATGTCCGCCAGTCTCGCACTTCGCTAGCATCGGAAGCCGTGGAGCCGTCCAGCGCCGACCCGGTCGATCCGCCCATCCCCGTTCCCGACGTGCCCGGTGGCGACGCCGGCCCCCGTGGGCTGCCTCGTCGGGAGGATCTCACCGTCCGCCAGCGGCTGATCGTCGACTCGTCGGCGGCCGCCGACATCGCACTGCGCACCGGTCTGGCGTCGCTGGTCGGCGCGGCGATGCTGCCGTCGGTGATCGGATCGCTGTTCCGGCCCGAACAGGCCGGCATCGAGCAGGAGCACCTGCGGTTCTACGGCGAACTGGCGGCGGCCCGCGATCCCGCGGTGTCGTTCCCCGCGCCGAAGGAGCCGCCGCGGATCTCCTCGCGTCCGGCCAATCCCGTCGCCGAGTGGATCGCACACGGGCGGGTGCACAACATCAGGTTCAGGAGCAGCTTCGAGGCGGTGAACCCGGCGCTGCGGGAGCGGTGCAGCGGCTTCGAGCGCAACAACGTGGTCCGCGCGCAGCACTGGCGCCACGACGACGGTCCGCACCCGACGCTGTGCGTCATCCACGGCTTCCTCGGCTCCGCATACCTCGCCAACGGCCTGTTCCTGTCGCTGCCCTGGTTCTACCGGTCCGGCTACGACGTGCTGCTCTACACCCTGCCGTTCCACGGCCGACGGGCCGAGAAGTGGTCGCCGTTCAGCGGTTATGGCTACTTCGCGGGCGGCGCCGCCGGATTCGCCGAGGCGATGGCCCAGGCGGTGCACGACTTCCGCTCGCTGCTGGACTATCTCGAGTTCACCGGTGTCGACCGCATCGCGCTGACCGGTATCTCCCTTGGCGGCTACACCTCCGCGCTCATCGCGTCGGTCGACGAGCGGATCCAGGTGGTGATCCCGAACGTTCCCGTCGTGACGCCCGATCGCACGGTCGACGAGTGGTTCCCGGCCAACAAGCTGGTCGCCCTCAATCGCGCTGTCGCACAGACCGACCCACAAATCGCGGAGGCCGCCACCCGGTACTCCTCGCCGCTGAACTACCGCCCGCTGGTGCCGAGGGAACGCCGGCTCATCATCACCGGGCTCGGTGACCGGCTCGCCCCGCCGGAACAGGCCGAGATGCTGTGGGAGCACTGGGATCGCTGTGCGTTCCACTGGTTTCCCGGCAACCACCTGCTGCACGTCAGCCAGCCGGACTACCTGCGCCGGATGACGCGCTTCATGAGCGGCTACATGCTGGCCTGAGCGGCAACGGCGTCCTGCGTCGCGGGTTCCCGGCGGCCCGGCTGGTCTGTCGGCCACCACAGCTGGTCGAGCAGACCGTCGGGCAGCGCCGTCGGATCGCCCTCGAGCCGCTCGTCGGACGCCGGCGCCAGCGCCTCCAGCGCCGGGCGGTGCCG